>JANOWX010001141.1:0-4153 GCA_031418175.1 Acidobacteriota bacterium
CGGCGGGCGAATCGATTTCGTTGCCGACGGTTGGCCCGAACCACTGCCGTTACTTTGAGCCCAAAGAACGCTATCGAGAGACAACATTATCAGCGAAAAACAAGTAGCTAAAACGAAAAGAACATGCGTTGGACAACGCCATGTTGACCAATTCTTCTTATTCGTAGCCGAGCTGCGCAAGCAGCCGGGCAAGTCGCCGGGCAAGCAGCCGGGCAAGCAGCCGGGCCGGTCGTCCTGGCGCTGCTCGACAATCTCTTTTTCACCGCCAAACTCGTTGCCGCGGCGTCTCAGACGGGCTGGCAATTACTGACCGCGCGTACCTGCGAAAAAGCGCTGACCCAGGCCGGCGCCAACCAACTCGCGCTCATCGTGATTGACTTGGATGCGCAAGCTTGCCAGCCCTTCGATTTCATTCGGGCCGTTAAAGCAGACGAATTGTTGCGCGCGCTTCCGCTGCTCGGCTTCGTCTCGCACGTCAACACCGGCGTGCAACAGCAGGCGCGCGCGGCGGGTTGCGACCGCGTCTTGGCGCGTTCGGTCTTTTCGCGCGATTTGCCAATGCTGTTGCAAGCCACCATCAACATCGAAAGGAGCACTTCAGATGGCAAACCTACGCAAGGAAAAAGTTGATTTCAAAACCTTGATTCGTGTCGTGCCTGAACGCTGTTTCGACGCGCTGGCGACCGGCGCGGGCCTCAACGAATGGTTCACCCACGGCGCGCTGGTGGATTTACGTCCGGGCGGCGCAATCCAATACCGTTGGCAAGATTGGGGGCTGGAAAAGTACAGCGGCGAAATCCCCGGCCAGGTGGTCGAGGCGCAACGGCCCGCGCGTTACGTCTTTCAATGGCGCGCCGACAGCGGCACTTATGACACGACAGTCGCCATCACGTTCACGCCCGTGGCCGAAGGCACCATCGTGCATTTGATCGAAACCGGTTACGAAGACACGCCGGCCGGGATGCAGGATTTGCTCAACCGCGTCTCGGGTTGGGCGCAAGTGCTGACGTTGTTGAAGTTCTATTTGGAACACGGGCTGCAATACTGAGTGCTAGCTCGCCATCCGCGTGGCAGTCGGCGCTCGGCCGTTGGCAGTCGGCAGAATGGTACTCACTGCCAACTGCCAACTGCTGACTGCCGGTTGCCGACTGCTTACCGCCGACTGCTCACTGTCCCCGCCGCGCCTTCCACGCCTTCACATAGCGCTCCGTCTTCGGATTGGCTTCGTTCCATTTCGGTTCGGTGGTGTTATCGGCGATGGTCAGCAAGGCCAGCGCAACCATGCGATTGGTCTGGGCGAGGTTGGGGTAGTTGATCTTTTCCCAGTGATCGCCCGCTTGGTGATAGTCGGGAAAGATGAACGCGACGCAGAGCGTGTGCGCGGGCACGCCCTGATCGGCGAGCGCCTGGTTGTCGCTGCGCCCGAAAAACGAATCGCTGTTTTGCGGATGCTTATAAACACGAATGCCGGTCAACTCGCCCGCCTTCTCAAAGATCGGCCCCACGTCGGTGTAATCGAAACCGGTCAGCGTGGCAGTGCCCGTCTTGTCACCTTCGTTGTCGTCGGTGCGGCCCACGTGTTCGAGGTTCACGTCGGCGATGGTCTTTTCAATCGGGAAGACCGGATGGCGGCCATAGTAACGCGAGCCGAGCATGCCTTTTTCTTCGCCAAATACCGTCATGAAAACGAGGCTGCGTTTGGGACGTTCTTTGAGTTTGGCCAGGGCGCTGGCGAGTTCGATGACCGACACCGTGCCGCTGCCGTCGTCATTCGCGCCGTTGTTGATGCGGTCGCCTTCGCCGCTGGCGCGCACGCCGATGTGGTCGTAATGCGCCGTGACCAGCACGTAGGTGTCTTGCAACACCGGATCAGAGCCACACAGAATTGAAATGACGTTTTTCAATTTGACCGGCTCATCCTGTTTCATCGTCAGCTTGAGTGACAGCTTGGCCGTAGTTTCTCCGGCGGGCAGGGCGTCGAAAAGCTTGATGGCTTCCGGCGAATGTAGCTGCAACATCGCTCGGGACGAACCGCCTGCCGTTTCGGGATCGAGCAAGCGTCGTGTCCCCACCCCACGCCCGTTCGCTGACGAACGATCCAGGACAATGAAGAGCGCCGGTTTGGCCTCCAGCAGCTTACCCAACAGTTCACGCGAATTTACTGTTGCGGCAGTTACGACGAGCGCCTTGCCTGCAAGTTGTTCCGGTTTGAAGGCTGCCAGCGCCTCTGGTGATTGGCTGTCGAGCCTGATTACGCCAATCTGCATAAGGTCATACGCGCGGATGCCAGTCAGCGTAACTTGATTGGCGGCCACGCTGACTTGTTGATCGGCGTGCTGCACCGTCATCTCAAAGCTCTTCGCATCCGGTTCCGCCATGCGCCAATGCGCCACTTGAAAATACGTCTTCTGTCCCGCCGCATCGGCATCGCCTGCCGGTTCAAGGCCGGCCCGGCGGAATTGCGCGGCGATATATTCAGCCGCAATGTCCAAGCCGCGCGAAGGCGTATCGCGGCCTTCCAGCAAATCAGAGGCGATGAAAGACAGATGCCCGCGCAGCGAATCTGCTGAAATCCGGTCGAGCACGGCTTGCACTTCGGGCGCGATGGCTGGCGCTGGTGCGGGTGTCGGGGTGGGCCTTGCGGCAGCCGTTTTCGATCTCGGAGTTTTTTTGGCGGGCTTGCTTTGTTGCGCGGCGCCGGCCGTGTCCAGCCCAAAAAGCAACGCCAACGCTAAACCTGCCGCCAAACCCAGAGCTAAGAAAAAAGGGCGCGCGATAACACCGCGCGCCTGCGTTTGAAAATTCATCAGTCCTGCTTCCTTTACTTTGGTAAAGGTAGGACAGACTTTAGTCTGTCCTACCACATCGGACGATTCGGGCACGGGGCTTAGCCAACTGCCTTACCAGGCGTAGGCCAGACTTAGTCTGGCCTACTCATTCAGAAAGTATCGCTCCACACGTAAGCGTCAATGCACGCCTGCTCGCCCTCTTTGGTGCGCGCGTTCAGCACGCCGTGTTCCATGCCGACGACGCCTTTGAAGCCTTTGTTGTGGATGTGTTTGAAGATGTTGCGATAGTTCATTTCGCCGGTCGTGGGCTCCTTGCGTCCGGGGTTGTCGCCGGCCTGAAAGTAGGCGACTTCTTCGTAAGCCAGATCAATGTTGGGGATGATGTTCCCCTCGGTGATCTGCTGGTGATACATATCGTAAAGAATCTTGACCGACGGGCTGTTGACGGCGCGGCAAATGGCATAGCCCTGACTGATCTTGGTCAAAAACAGTTTCGGGTGATCGCGGCGGGTGTTGAGCGGTTCCATCACCATCACCAAACCGGCCTTCTCACAAATCTCGGCGCAGCGGCGGAACATATCAATCACGCTCGCTGTCTGGTAATCCCAATCCAGCCGTTCGTCGTGGCAGCCCGGCACGACCGTGCACCATTTGGCGTTGACGCGCCGGGCAATCTCGACAGCCTCGCGGATCTCTTTCAAGATCGGTTCGCGCAGCTCCGGCTTCCACGTCGTGACGGCAAAGGTCGGATTGGCGAAATCTTTGGTCGCCACGAAAACGCCCATCGTCATTTTCAGGTCGTTTAGCGTCCTGCCGATCTTTTCCTGATCGGCGACCGGGCGCGTGGGCAAGCCGTTGTCTTCGAGCGCGTTGAAGCCCTGCTCTTTGAAAAACTGCAACTGCGCGACCAGATCGTCGCCCGTGTGCAGTTTGAACATGCCGAAATGCGGCGCGTAGTTGAGTTTGAACGACCGCACCGGAGCGTTAGCAGCGGGCGCGTGGGCCCGGGCCGCCCGCTCCGTCACGCTGGTTACGAGCACAGCGCTGGTAGCCGCGCTGGTGGCGAGAAACTTTCTGCGATTCATCGGTAATTTCCTCTCTGGTTTTGCCAATTCGATTGCGCGCGGAGATGCCGCAGACAGCGCGGCGGTGAAGTTGCGGATGTTATATAAACCATCCCGCCGTAGAAGAAAAGCCCCGCGCCAAACGCCAATGGCCTTGCTTGACAGACGCGCGGCCAATGCCTAAAATTCGCCCCGTCTTTGCAGCACTTTTCTTTGGGATTGCAAAGCGTTCTTTGCCGGATGGTGTAATGGAAGCACGCCTGACGCTGGGTCAATGCGAGATCTTCAAAAACAAAAAGA
>JANOWX010001142.1:0-2554 GCA_031418175.1 Acidobacteriota bacterium
AAAATGTTGTTGGCGGGCGATGAATACACACGCTCGGCGCCGCGCTGGTCGCGTGACGGGTTGCGTGTCGCCTATGTGCGCAGCCGTCCGCCCAGCCCCGAACGCAGCCAGCAATACACTTTTAACTTCGAACACGCCATCGTGGTGCTGAATGAAGGCAGCCACGACGAACAGGTGCTGACGGCGGCGCATCCGCGCCAGGGCTGGCCCTGGGATTGGACTGCCGATCAAAGCGCCATCCTGGCCAGCAGCGGACGCCAGACGCCCGAACACTGGGGCTTATTCCTTTTTCCGCTCGCAGCCGCGCCGCAGGCCGAGACGCAAAAACAACTGCTTGCCGCGCGCCCCGATTACGATGCCTTCAACGCGCGTTTCTCGCCGGATGAACGCTGGGTCTGTTTCATCGGCGTCAAGCGCACCGACGCGGGCGACGCCGGGCTGTATGCCGTCCCCGCGCAAGGCGGCGCATGGGTGCGGCTGACCGAAGGCAAATTTTATGACGATAAACCGCGCTGGTCGCCGGATGGCCGGGCGTTTTATTTCATCTCGAACCGCTCCGGCTTTTTCAACGTGTGGGGTCGGCGCTTTGACCCGCAAGTGGGGCAGCCCGTGGGCGCGGCTTTTCGCGTGACCAATTTTGAAAGCCCCGGCCAGATGATTCCGCCGACCGTGGTGCAGATCGAATTGGCGCTGGCGTCCGACCGGCTGGTCGCGCCGATTATGGAAGTCGCGGGTAGCGTTTGGATTTTGGAGAACGTGGATCGTTGAGGTTTACCCAAAGCAAGCCACGCCGCGCTGCTTGCCACCACGCGGCTGCGCCCGCCGCGTAGCCCTACGCATTGACAGCCCACCAGTGCGCGTAGCTAACATGCCTGCGTGTTTACCGGTCGTTCGCTGTGGCGGGCGGCATTTCATCACGCACTCATTCGGTTCTAAAAAAATATATGCACATTGCCCCATTTCTTCTGCAGGTAGCGCCCGATCGCGCTAAGGTGGACGAAGAGTTGCTGCGGCTGGCCAATCCGCTCTTGCGCAACGGGCGCGACAACATCAGTTCTCTCTATTCGCTGGATGGCTTTGATTGGACGATCATCATTCTCTATTTCATCATCCTGACGCTGCTGGCGATTCTAGGCCTCTACCGCGTGCGGATGGTTTATCAATTCTGGCGTTACCGCAACATTCGCCCGCATCCGCTGCGCAGCTTCCTCGCAAGCGAACTGCCGCGCATCACGGTGCAGTTGCCGCTCTTCAACGAAATGTATGTGGTCGAGCGGCTGGTCGCGGCGGTCGCCGAATTGGATTACCCGCATCACCTGCTAGACATTCAGGTGCTGGACGATTCGACCGACGAGACAGTCAAGATCGCCGAGGCCGTCGTCAATCAATTCAAAGCGCGCGGCTTGGACATTCACTACATTCACCGCGACGACCGCACCGGTTTCAAGGCGGGCGCGCTGGAGAATGGTTTGAAGACGGCGCAGGGCGAGTTGGTCGCCGTGTTCGACGCCGACTTCGTGCCGCGCGCGGATTGTTTGCGCCGGATGGTGGATTATTTCAGCGACGAGAAAGTCGGCATGGCGCAGATGCGTTGGGGCCACATCAACGCAGACTTCTCGCTGTTGACGCGCATTCAAGAGCTGATGCTCGATGGCCATTTCGTGGTCGAACAGACCTCGCGCAACCGCACCGGCGCATTCTTCAATTTCAACGGCACCGCCGGCATGTGGCGCAAACAGGCCATCGAACGCTCGGGCGGTTGGCAGCACGACACGTTGACCGAAGACACAGACCTCAGCTTCCGCGCGCAATTGATGGGTTGGAAGTTTGTTTATCTCGTTGACGACGATGTGCCGGCGGAATTGCCGGTCGAGATGAACGCCTTCAAGGCACAGCAACGCCGCTGGGCCAAGGGCCTGGTGCAAGTCGGGCTGAAGCTGATGCCGCGTTTGTTGAAGCATCCGCAACTGACGCGGCAGCAGAAGCTGGAACTCTTCTTTCGCCTGTTTGGCAATTGCGCCGCGCCGCTGATGATCGCGCTCAGCATACTGCACATCCCAGTGCTGATCGCGCGTTTCAATCAAGGCATGTTTCATCTGTTGCTGCTCGATCTGCCGCTGCTGACGCTGGCGACGTTTTCGGTGGTGAGCTTTTACGGCACGACGATCTTGTATTTGCATCCGAAAGAGAAGTGGCGTTTCGCGCTAATCCCGCTGGCGATGGCGATGGGCATCGGGCTGGTCTTCTCGAATACGCGCGCCGTGCTCGAAGCGTTATTCGGCATTCAATCCAGTTTCGTGCGCACGCCCAAATACAAAGTCGAAAAGAGCGACGACAACTGGCTGAACGCCGCCAGCAATTACCGGCGCAAGAAAGGCTGGCTGCCGCTGTTGGAGTTGTCGTTCGCGCTCTACTTTGTCGTAGCGGTCTGGTACGCGCTGCGCAGCCATATCTATGCGACGGTGCCGTTCCTGATGTTGTTCCTGATCGGTTACGGATATATGGCCGGGATGTCGCTGTTTCAAGGCAGCGCGCGGCGGCTGTTGAATGTGTT
>JANOWX010001143.1:0-1506 GCA_031418175.1 Acidobacteriota bacterium
GCCGCTTTGGTAGTCCTTTGACTTGTAGCTGACGAAAGGCATACCAAAGCGGCGGCCTGTGCCGCGCGCACTCCACAGGCTTCGCCGGCTTTGTGTGTCCTGTTATTTCAAGCGTTCAACTATCGTGCACGTCGCCATGCCGTGACCGGCGCACATCACTTGCAGTCCGAATTGACCATCCACCGCATCAAGCCCGCTCAGCAGCTTCGCCATCAGGATAGAACCCGTCGCGCCGACTGGATGGCCGTGCGCAATCGCGCCGCCCCAGGGATTGACCTTGTTCATATCGGGTTTGAGTTCGCGTTCCCAACACAGCACGACGGTGGCGAAGGCTTCGTTAATCTCGAACCAGTCAATATCGTTGATCGTCAGCCCGGCTTTCTTGAGCGCCTGCTGTGTGGCTGGAATCACGCCCGTGAGTTGAAAGGTCGGATCGCTGCCGACGGCGACGCGGGCGCGGAAGCGGGCACGCGGTTTGAAGCCGTCCGCCTCGGCGCGTTCACGATTCGCCACGAGCACCGCCGCCGCGCCATCGGAAATCTGACTTGAATTGCCTGCTGTCACCACGCCGTCGCCAGCCGGACGAAAGACCGTCGGTAGCGAAGCCATCTTGGCCGGATCAATCTTTTCGCGCACGCCTTCATCCCAGGCGAGCGAAATGTTTTTGCCCTCGGCATCCACGCCAGGCGTCGGAATGATTTCTTTGTGGCGTTGCTCTTTGATTGCGGCGAAAGCCCGGGCGTGGCTCTCGGCGGAAAAGCTGTCCACATCGGCGCGCGTGAGGCCCCATTTGTCGGCGATCATTTCGGCGCTGATGCCCTGGTGCGCCAGATCGTGATGCTCCTTCATCGCCTCATAAATTTTGGGCCAGACGCCGCCGCTGTCGCTGCCCATCGGCACGCGCGTCAGGCTCTCGACGCCGCCCGCGATGATGTAATCGGCATCGCCCGCGCTGATGGCCTGCGCGGCGAAATGAATGGATTGTTGCGCCGAACTGCAAAAACGATTCAGTGTCACGCCCGGCACTTCAATGGGAAAGCCCGCCAGCAAAGCAGTGCGGCGCGCGATGCACATGCCTTGTTCGCCGACTTGGCCGACGCAACCGATGATTATGTCGGCGACTTTGGCTTTGTCCACGCCGGTGCGTTTGACGAGGCCTTCCAAGGCGTGCGCCAGCAACTGATCGGGGCGCGTTTCGCGCAAGGCGCCTTTGTTGCGGCCTATCGCCGTGCGCACGGCGTCAATAATTACAGCTTCTGGGATGACTGCTTCTGTCATAGCGATTGCTCCTTTTGTAACTGGTAATGAAAGCGGGTAACGCGGGCTAAGGATAAAGCAAAAGGCCGGGTTGCGCCTAATGGCTTCCCGCCTCCAAAACATTTTCCCCACGAAGCGACGCGAAGGGGCAGTAGAGTAGGGGAGGGTTTCCGCCTCCCCCCTCGTCAAACCGGACGTGCAGATTTCCCGCATCCGGCTTTCCCGGCGGCCTTCGCCGGAGACTCTGCA
>JANOWX010001144.1:0-1899 GCA_031418175.1 Acidobacteriota bacterium
CACGCGCAACGACAGCGAGATTTATACGGTGGATGTGACCTCGCTTGAGATCAAGCCGCTCACCGACCGCAAGGGGCCGGATGGCAATCCCAACGTTTCGCCCGACGGCAAGCTGATCGCCTATGTCGGCTTTGACGAAAAGAATTACACCAACCACGTGTCGAGTTTGTATCTGATGAACAGCGACGGCACGAACAACCGTTTGCTGGCGGGCAATCTGGACAGCACGCCGCAAAATATCGGCTGGTGGGCCACCAGCACCGGCTTGTATTTCACCGTCGAATCAAAAGGCAAGACCGACATCGCCTGGCTCAACCTGGCGGATGGCGCCGTCAAGAAGGTCACAACTGGCACGCATCTCGCGGGCTTCTCGGTCGCCAACAACGGCCAGATCGCCGCCATCAGCAGCACGCTCAAAGAGCCGGCCGCGCTCGTCACTTTCAAACCCGATGACGTGACAAAGATGAGCAAGCTGGTGGACGTGAACAAGGACGTGCTCGCGGGCGTCAAGTTGGGCGAGCCGGAAGAGTTGTGGTTCACGTCGAAAGACGGCCTGAAAGTGCAGGGCTGGCTCATCAAACCGGCGAATTTCGAAGCGGGCAAAAAGTATCCGATGGTGCTCTGGATTCACGGCGGCCCTTGGTCAATGTATTCGACGGGCTGGAGCTGGGCCTTCCAGAACTTCGCCGCGCAAGGTTACGCCGTGCTGTTCACCAACCCGCGCGGCTCAACCGGCTACGGGCAAGAGTTCGTCAACGGTATTCAATACAGCTATCCCGGCAAAGACTACGACGACCTGATGGCGGGCGTGGACGCGGCGTTGGCGCAAGGTTTCATTGACGAACGCAACCTGTTCGTCTGCGGCGGCAGCGGCGGCGGCGTGCTGACGGCCTGGATCGTCGGCCACACAGATCGTTTTGCGGCGGCGGTTTCGATGCGCCCGGTCATCAACTGGCATTCGTTCGTGGGCACGACGGACGGCGCAAGCTGGTACTACCAATTCCAAAAACGCCCGTGGGAAGACGCGCAGGAATTCTTCGCGCGTTCGCCGCTGAGTTACGTGGCGAATGTCAAAACGCCGACGATGGTCATGACGGGCGAGGCCGATCTGCGCACGCCGATGGGCCAGAGCGAAGAGTATTACCGCGCACTGAAGATGCTGAAGAAAGAAACGCTGCTGGTGCGCATGCCGGATGAGTATCACGGCTGGCGGCGGCCTTCGCATCAGATCGCGCAGCAGTTGTATCTGATGGCGTGGTTTGAAAAGCACGCGCGGAAGGAGCAGGCGGCGGGGCGTTGATTGAATGATGACCGAGAGTGCTAGTGGCTGCGATGTAGCCACTAGCACAGCTTTCTTTTTGCCTTCCTATCCTCTGGCCGACGCCCCTGCAATCCCACCCAAAATTGCCTTAAAGCTTTCCAGTCCAGCTTCCAGATTTTCGATGATCTCTTCAGCCAGGACATCGGGATTGGGCAAGTTATCTAGATCGGCCAGCGATTGATCTTTGATCCATGAAATGTCCAGGCTGGTTTTGTCACGGCTGACGATTTCTTCGTAGCCGAACTTGCGCCAGCGTCCGTCAGGATTGCTTTCGGCGTTGAATGTCGCTTGCCGCTTGTGCCGATTGGTGGGGTTGTAACATTCGATGAAGTCGCGCAGGTCATCAATCCGTAACGGGTTTTTCTTCAGCGTGTGATGCACATTCGTGCGGTAATCGTAATACCAAATCTCTTTCGTCCACGGTGCTTTGGCGGCGGGTTGGTTGTCGAAAAAAATCACGTTGGCCTTGACGCCGTGCGCGTAAAAAATCCCCGTCGGCAACCGCAAGATTGTGTGCAGGTCGGTGGTTTCGAGCAAACGCTTTCTGACCGTTTCGCCCGCGCCGCCTTCAAATAAAA
>JANOWX010001145.1:0-2240 GCA_031418175.1 Acidobacteriota bacterium
CGCGCCACCGTCGCATCAATTACAGCAAAGCTGCCCAACGGCAACTGATTCTGATCGTCATCGAATTGCTTGCCCACCGCGCGGAACTGCACTGCCGCCGTCACAAAGCGCGGATGCGCATACGCCGTTTGCAAGGTGAACTGATGGCGCGCCACCTGCGGCACCCACAACCCGGCCAGCCGCGCGTCTTGCGGCGCGCGCCGGATCGTGGCGTCAACCAACAAATAACCCGCCGTGAGCTGCCAATGTTTGGCCGGATTGAATTCAGCTTCGGCTTCCAGACCGCGTGAACGCGTGCGCCCCAGGTTGCGCCGCTCGCGTGTGATCAGCGCGGGCGTGACAGACAGCGTGAAGTTCGCAATCGGATTGATTGTCTCAGTCCAAAAGCCTGTCAGGCGGAAGCGCGCTTGCTGCCAGGCCGTTGCGCTTACTCCCGCCTCGCCGCCGGTCAAGCGTTCCGCCGTCAGCCGCTCATTCGATTGCGTCAGCGTATCGCCCACGCGGAACGAGCGATACAACTCATTCAACGTCGGCGCGCGAAAGGCGCGATAGCCCGCGACGTGCACGTTGACGCGTTCGGCTATCGAATAAGACAGCGCCAGGCGCGGGCTAAACGCAGCTTCGGAACGCGGCGCAAAGAAGCGCGGCACAACCGCGCCCGTCGCCAACGTCCGCGTCACCGACGCCGCCGAAGAGTTGCGCCAATTGTCATAGCGTCCGCTCGCCGTCAGGCTCAGTTTTGCATTCAACTGAAAGATGCCTTGCAAAAAGCCGCCCGCGCGCCGTTGCCGCCCGCCCGCGCTGACAAACGAAGTCGCACGATTGTTGGCATAAACAATCTCGTCGCTCGTACCGCGCACGCCGCGCATGTCCACGCCAGCGACCAGCAGATGCTTGCCCGCATTCAGCCGCGACCAATTGAACGACAGCCCGGCATCGCGCGCGGGCACGAATTGCAGCCGCGTCAATGTCTCGCTGTTGCGATTGGCCGCCACCGCCGTGAAGCTCTGGTGATAGCGTTGCTGATTGCCAAAGAGCGTCAGTTCCCAGTTGCTGCCGTCGCTGCTTTGCACGCGCGCGCGCGCCGCCAGCGATTCGTTCGCCGTGTCATTGAATTGCAAGACGGTTCCGTTCGCGCGGTCTTCGTCAAACAGCGTCCCGCGCGCAAACACATAGCTGTGCGCGTTGAAATCATTTTGCAGCCGCAGATTCAAGACGCGATGTTTGGAAGCGGCTTGCGCATCCGCCGTCCCGCGCGTAGCAGGCGCGAGCAGAAAATAGCCATCCGTGCGGAAGGCTTCGCCGGAGATGGCCGCGCCAAAGCTTTTCCATTTTTCGCTGGCGAAAAACGAGACCTCACCCGTCGCGCGGTTGCCATAGCTGGCTTCCACATTGACGTGCCGCGCCGTCGGCGGTCTCGTCAGCAAATTGATGACGCCACTCAACGCGTCCGAGCCGTACAAATCCGAAGCGCCGCCACGCACGACCTCGATACGTTCCAGCGCGGTACGCGGCACGCGATCCCAATAGACCCAGCCGCCAAACGCATCGTTGAGCGGCACGCCGTCTTGCAACACCAGCGTCCGGCTGGCCCCGCTCGCGCCCGCGCCGCGCAAGCTGACGCCGCCGGTCGTCGGGTTGGCGACCAGACTGCTGGTGCGGCGAAACAAACTGAAGCCGGGAATCTGGCGCAGCAAATCATCCGTCGTTTGCGCGGCGGCGTTTTTCACATCGCGCGCGTCGAGCAGGCTGATGCTGGCGGGCGCGTCTTCCAAGCGCACGGCGGCGCGGGCCGGGGTGACCGTGAGGGTTTCGTTCAACCCGGCGGGTTCCAATTTGATCAGGAGCGGTTGATTGGCCGCGCCGGCGTTGAGGCTCAAACGCTGTTGGTGTTCGGCAAAGCCCTGCGCCCGCACCCGCAACTCATACTCGCCCGCAGCTAGCTTGCCCGCAGCTAGCTTGCCCGCAGCTAGACTGAATAAGAAACGGCCTGCTTCATCCGTCGTCGCGGTCAGCAGCGTCGCCCGGTTTTGCCTGACTTCCACTTGTGCGCCTTTGAGAGCGGCGCCAGCGGCATCAACGACACGCCCGGAAATTTGGGGTTGGGCTTGCGCCAGCGCGGCCGGCGTGACGCACAGAATTGAGCAAACGAGTAACAAGACAAGACGGCAGTGACTCATATATTTCTCATTGGTGGTCGAAGAATTCAGGCGCGCGGGTCAGCACCTGGTTGGCGCGCC
>JANOWX010001146.1:0-6122 GCA_031418175.1 Acidobacteriota bacterium
TACACTCCATAAAAAAACTCTGCGTTGCATGATATTCCCCTTCGATGTTCGTTCTTTAGAAGCCGGCGCGCCGCAAACACAGCGCCGCCACGGGCTTCAACCGTGCTGTTAAACCGACTGAACTTAATTTCTGTTTGACCGCAATCAATAATTGCCAAACGGCGACTGCCCAGCGGCTGGCGGCCTTGAGTTGCCGCCTCAAGACGCATAGGGAATAACACACGGGCAAGCGCAGGGTCAATCTAGGCAAACCCTTAGCGCAGCGGCCCTTGGACAGGCTGTAAGCAGGCGCACCGGCGGCCTGGCGCGCTGCAACGCAAGCGGCGGAAGCCCGGCTTTGCTTGCCGGAACTTCCGCCGCTTGTTTCAAGCGCGGACGGCTACACGACTATTCGTTAGCCAGGGTCTATTCATGCTCGGAAATTGAAACGCCAAGCCGCCAAGAGCGCCAAGCGGGGTAAAGAGGGACCAGCGATTCCGCATGGCCTTGCTTGGCGACCTTGGCGGCTTGGCGTTAAAGGCCGCTGGCTTAGCTTGAGAATGAATAGACCCTATTCGTTATCAATGCCGTTGTGCGCGGCGTAATAGTCGAAGTAGCTGACGAGGCAATCCTCCGGGCTCAAATCCTGCACGGCGGCGCGCATCTTCTCGAAGTAGTTGCTTTTGGTCAGCCCGCCGTTGAGCCGTGTCTGGCGATAGACTTTGAGCATGTCGAGCCGTGTTAGTTCGATCGGGCACGAGTTTGCACTAAAAGTGTACCAATCCCAGAAGAAGCGCAGCCAATCTTCGTTGGTGCCCGCGCTGTCCCACGAAGCGGCGCAACCGCCGCCCACGCAGCAAACGTTTTCCAGCCGTCCGCCCGGATCGTTGTCGGCCCCTTGATTGAAGCGTTCCAGATCGTGCGGGCCGGCGAACCAGGCGAACGCGCCTTCGGTCTCTTTGTTGTTCCAGATGCGCGCGGCGATGAAATGCGCAAAGCCTTCGCGGAAGTTCACCGAGTTCCACTCCTTGGAGCTGATCGAATAGCTCGTGCCGTTGATGCCGCAGGCATTCGGATCAACGTCGTGGCTCAGGCTCACATTCGGCTCGCCGCCGTTCACCGCGTCGTCGTGACTGCCGTAATAGAGCGCCGCGATGGCGTGACCCAGTTCATGGGTGACGATGAATTTGTAGCGCGTCTGCGGATCGGCGCCGCCGTTGCCGAGGCGCAGGTAATGCCGCCCGCTGGTGATCGCATCATTCGAATCACCGTAATGCGCCGACGAGCCGCCGGATTGCGTGTTGTCCATCGCCACGTGAAAGGCCTTGTCGCTCAAGCCATCGTGATAGCGGTACAGCCCGAAGGCCAGCGCCGCCATGGCCGTCCATTTCGAGTCGTAATTGCCGACCTCATAAGTGTTGGTGCCGTTCGGCGTCGGCGCGACGTTGTTGAGCACCGCCGAATAGGTCCCGCCGGGGTAGCTGGCAAAGCTGGCTGGCGCGTCGTGAATCCGCACGTAATTGTTGCTGTCATCGGTCGCGTAACCGTAAACGCGCAGCGTAAAGCCGCTGCTCGAAGCGTGCGACCAGTTGAAACAGCCTTCCGAATCAGCGTCGTAAACTTGTTCCCACCCCGCGCGTGACAGCTTCACGCGCACACCGCGCGCCCTCACGCTGAGGTCGTTGTCAGCGCCCAGATAGTGGTCTTCGGTGCCGCCCGCGTTCGCGCCGTTGGGAATGGCAACGTCAGAATCCACCGTGCGGATTTGAAACTTGATGCAGGTGGTATAGCTGTTGGCCGCCACCAGTGCCACCAGCGGCGTCAGCGTTGGCTGGTGGTACGAAAACACGTTTCCGTTGGCGCGCTCAACTGCCGCGGTTTCGCTGACCTCCGTGGCTTCCATGACCTCCGTGGCTTCCCTGTCGGGCGCGCCGGGCGCCTGTCCCGCGCCGCCATAGGTCACGCGCGTCGTCGTTTCGCCGGGCGCATCAGCGATGGTGCGCGTTGAACGCGCGCGGAAATTGCCCGCCGCGAATCTGCCGCGCAGCGCGCGCGCGCCGTAAAACGCAAAGCGGCGCGCGCCGTCTGTCTGTGCCGGATGAAAGTAAAGCGGCGGCGCTTCGAGTTGGCGATAGCGCTCTTTGCCGTCCGCCTGGCCGTCGGTCGTCACGCGGGCGACGGCCTGCAACTGGCCGCTGTATTGCACCCGCGCGGCGTCGAAGCCGAACTCATCCACATCCACCGGCTGTGTGACTGTGGCATGCGCGGGCAACGTGAAAGTGGCGCGCTGGCGTGTTTTCGTGTTCAGGCCGCCGTCATCCGCCACAAATCGCAGCCTCACTTGCTGGGCTTCGGCGGTCAGATTTTCCAGGCGCAACGCGAGCGTGCCGCCCACATAGGTTTCACTCAAGCTCTCAGTCGAAAGCGCGTCCCACGACAACCGCACCGGGTCGGGCAAACTCGGCAAGGACTCTTCGTCAGGCTTGACCTCCTTTTGCAGCGCGCCGCTGGTCAACGCGGGAAAGAACACGGCGGCGGTCAATACCAGCGTACAAAAGGCGCTGGCGGTGACGGCCCAAAACTTTTGGTTGCGACGATTGGTGAATTGCATTTTCTGTCTCCTTTTTCGGTGAAGCAGCGCGCGTGCGCCGGGCCACGGCCCGTTTCCGCGCGGCACTGCAGGTGTTGGTTTCTCTTTCCGAGGGTGACAAGGTAAGGGCACGCGGCGTTGGCAGCGAGCTTGCTTACAGGCTGGCTGCAAGATTGATTACAGCGCCTGGCGCACGCCACCGGACGCGGCGCCGCAAGGCCAACCGCGCAACGCCCCATGCAAATGAAACACGGCGAAAGACCAAGGCCTTTCGCCGTGTGGCGGCATTCGCGCCGCATGCGTGTCCGTTATTGATTGATGGGGCGGCACAACGATCATTGCGCGCTGCTGCGTAACTCGGCTTTGAGCCGTTGCGCCTGTTCGGCCAGTTGGCGTTGAGCCGCTTGCTCGCGCTCCAACTGGCCGCTCAATTCGGCCACCAGTTGCAACACCGGTTGTTGGCGAGCGCGCAGCTTGGGCCAACGGCTCTGATGCAAATCGGTTTTGACGGCTTCCTCTTCGCTGGCCCGCCCGTGGCCGGCGGGCGGCTGTTGCGCCAGTTGTTGCTCGAGCGCGCTCAGTTCTTGTTGAATGCCGCGTTCTTCCTCATCCAGCCGTTGTTGCTCGGTCTGGGCCTGACGCAATTCGCGGTTGAGTTGCGCCAGTTTCCATTCCTGAAATTCGAGTTTCTGTTGCCACAACTCGAGCCGCAGTTTTTTCACTTCGAGCGCCAGCGCTTGCGTCTCGCCGCCGGGGTGCGGGTTGGTTTGCGCGGCGGCGCTCAAGGCCAGCAGCAGTGTGCTGGTGATGGTCAACAATAACGCTTTCATCTTGGTCTCCTTTACGGTTTGTCGAGGCGTGTTTAACAGTTCGGCGGCGGCACCGCGCCTTCGTAATCCAGGTCAAGCGCCTGCCAGAAGAAATCGAGCACGTTCGGGGCCATCTGGTTTTGAATGTGTTCGATGGCGCCGGAGGTGAGCCGCGACGCCCAAATCTGCCCGCCCTGACAGGCGCTGACAGGGCTGCCGATCAGCACGCCGATGACCTTGCGCACGTTGTTGTGAATCACGTAAACCGGCGAACCGCTTTGGCCGCCCTCGCCATCGGTGTCCAATTCCAGCAACCCGCTTTCGCCGTTGTCGAGCCAGCGGTTGGGGCTGGGGCCGAAAGCGCTCGTGCCCGTGCTCCACACCGTGCCGGTGGGTTTGGTGACGCTCGGATAGCCGATCGAGTATTTGCCGAGCGGCGTCACCGTGGCCCACGACAAGTAGTCAAACGCCATTGGCGTCGCGCCGGCAATCGGGGCGGCCAGCTTGATCAGCGCGTAATCAAACGAGCGGTCGGTTTGCGAATTGGTCCCCGCATAAGCCGTCGGGATGTAAGCGGTCGTGCCGTAAACCGTCCCGTATGGGCGTCCGCAATTGGAGTTGGCGGATTGCGCCAATGAAAAACCGATGGGGTTGCCGGCCTGATTCGCCACGCAATGCGCCGCCGTCAACACCCAGCGATCAGCGATCAGCGTGCCGGTGCAGCCATTCGACAGCCGCCCGATGTGCCGCCAGGGCGAGGTGGCCGCGCCATTCACGTTGGCCGCTTTTTGCACACGGTCGTCACAGCCGATGATCATCTGGCTGTTGGTGCACACGTTGGCACAGGCCGCTGCGTTGCCGGTGGCCGCGCCGGTCAAATTGCTCAGGCCGCGCGGGCCAAACGCCGCGCCGGCCAGCGCCAGCATCAAGCTCAAGGCAAAGCCCAAACTGCGGGCGCCCATTGCCGTGCTCAAATTCAATCGTTTCATCTTCGCTCTCCTTTTGTCGTTGTTTCGGATGAAGACTGCCGCGTGACAATCTCGTCTTGCGTTGACGGGACGATAAGCGGGCCGCGGAAATTCGTCTGCGAGCTTGCTCACAGCGCGGCTGCAAGATTGCTCACAGCGGCAGGCTGCGCTGCCCAAACGAAAAAGGCCGGCTGACGTGGTGATGCTCGTCAGCCGGCCTTTGCGTTTTTGAATCAGGCGGGGGTGCTTCCTGTGCTCCCCGCGCGTTTCGTTGCGTGGTGGTTTAACAGCGTTGCGCCAGCGCGCGCGGATTGTGCAGCGTGAAATGATATTGCTGGTTGGTCGAGAGGTAGCCGCGCTCTTTGTACGACACCAGAATCTTGTTGGTGTGTTCGCGCGTCGCGCCCACCAGCGCGGCAATGTCGCTCTGGGTCAGGCGAATCGGGATGTAGACCGCATTGTCCGGGCGCGGCTGGCCGTAGCGTTCGGCAAAGCTGACCAGTTGGCGGGCGACGCGGCCTTCGGTGCTGAGCGCCGCCAGCGTTTGAATCTGGGCGTTGGCGTGGCGCAAGCGCGCGGCCAGTATCTCGCCCAGATTGAAGGCCAGCACCGGAATGGTCTTCAACCAGCGCTGAAAGGTGGCGCGATCCGTCCAGCACAATTTTGACGCTTCGAGCGTGACGACGCTGGCCGAGCGGTAGGCCGGTTCAAACACGCTCATCTCGCCGACGATTTCGCCGGGGCCGAGGATCGAGATCAGCACGTCGCGCCCGTCGGCCTGTTCGACGTGGACTTTGACCGTGCCGCTGGCGATGAAATAGACCGCCTCGCCCGGCTGTTCGGCGGTCATCAACGCGGCGTTCGCCGGGAAGAGCTTGCCGTGCAGCCGCTCGCTCAGTTGTTGCAAATCGGCTTCGGCCAACCCGCGCAGCAGCGCGCTTTGCCTGAGTTCTTCCAGTCCCGGTTGTTGCATTTGTGGCGTTACCATATTTCACTCCTTGCCAGCCGGATCGTTGTGCCGCCGCGCGCCTTTCCCCGGTAAGCGGCTCGCTCGCCTGCGGGTGGATTCTGACGCGGCTATTGAATAACGCGACAAACGGGCGTGAAAACTCCCATCCACATGAACTTTTTTTCTGCCTGTAAATTTTCGGGCGGCCTTGTGGGGTGCGGTGGCTTGGCGAAGCTTTTGTTTTCGCTACCGCAGGCTAAATCAGAACACGCAACATTGGTACGGAACCGAAAGCGATAGCGACCGGGTGGACTCGTAAAGTGCGAGTTTAGGCAGCACCCGGTCGCTATCGCTCCCGGTTCTGTACCGGCGCACTGTCCCAATGTTGTGTGGTTCGATTTAGAATGTTCCTGCCGCACTTACTACACTGGCAATTAAGTCGCTTGAGAGAAAGGGGACGCCACCACGTAGTAACGACTTTAGTCGTTGGGTGCTGCGGCCAAGGCTGAACGATTGAAATCGTTACTACGTGTTGCCGTCCGCTTTCTCTCAAAGAACTTAGTTGTCAGTGTACTTACGGCGCGAAATAGCCCGACGCATCCAAAATCAAATCGGTCGTGAATTGCGTCAGCACTTTGAATTTGCCATCCGCCGGGCTCAGCCCCACGAAGTAATGCCGGTTGTAACCAAACGTCGCCGGGGCCGGATAGTTCGACGTAGCGACCAACGGCGCGGTCGTCAAATTCGCGGGAAACATTGTCAGGAAGCCCGCGCCCGTGGTGTTCACCACTGACACGTTACCGACGATGGCTTGCGCGCTCGCGGGC
>JANOWX010001147.1:0-10229 GCA_031418175.1 Acidobacteriota bacterium
CACTCAAGAACAAGAACAAGAAGCGGCCAGCTATTCCTGGTCTTATTGTCTATGCAAGAGTTGATGGCTCCTTTGCAGTATGGGACCCAATGATGAATCGCCATCTGTTAGAAGGTGGTGGCGAGGCTGTTAGAGCCTCACGCTACCTTGTTCTTAGTAGAGAGCAGATCTGGAAAGGGTTAGAGAAGAAAACTGCAGGATTGCTCTATGATTGGGTATTTTGGCAAGTAAGGCCAGATAAACAAGCTGTCTTTTCCACGCTGCAAAAAATCCTGCAACGTTTGTCCCCAAAGAGTTTCAATTTAGAGCCAGGAGCCCCAGTTAGAGTTCCCGGGTATGAGGTTGAAATACCGACTCTGAAGCATTCGTATGGGGAAGTTCCTATTGTATTTGAATCAGCCGGAGTGCGCAGAATTATTACACTGGCCTATCTCTTAGTCTGGGTCTGGAATGAGCACAAAATCTACTCCGAAATTGCCAGAAGTACGCGCGTTAGTAACTTAGTTATTTTAATGGATGAGATAGAATCACATCTTCATCCTCAATGGCAACGTTCAGTTTTGCCAGCTTTGCTTGAGGTGGGGGAAGATTTGGAAGAAGGTTCAGATGAGTGGCTGCAAGTGCAGTTTATGGTGGCGACTCATTCTCCATTCGTGACTGCTTCAGCGGAGCCTTTTTTTGATCAGGATAAGGACAAGCTTTTTCATTTGGATTTAACTGAAATGGGTGAGGTAAAGCTTGAAGAGCTTCAATTTTTGAAGCAAGGTCCGATTGATTCTTGGTTAACTTCCGATGTGTTTAAGCTTGGTCAGGCCTATTCGAGAGAGGCGGAGCAAGCGATTACCTCGGCATTAGCATTGCAAGAGAAAGACAACCCAAGTTTGGAGGAGGTAAAGAGAGTATCAGAAGAGCTTGCCAAGCATCTTCCGTCAGATGATAAGTTTTGGCCGCGCTGGCTGTATTTCGCCGAATTGAATGGAGTAGAGCTATGATTCCGGTGCAGGCACAAGATGAACCACGCGGATTTGATGAGAGGGTTAGGAAGCCTGGTCAAGCTTTCTTGAATGCGCTTGGCAGGAAGCCCACTTATAAAGATTACAGGAAAAATTGGTATTGGAATCGAATCACACCAGAACTTCATCAAGCTTATGGTGGTATTTGCGCGTATAGTGCTAACTGGATTCCCTTGGGGCCTCAGCAAGCGTCGATTGACCATTTTATCCCTAGGCATTCCTCGCCTGAACTTGCTTACGAATGGAACAATTACCGCTTGGCAACAGATAAACTCGGCAACTACAAGGGAAAAAGTCTTGATGTGATAGACCCTTTCTTCATAAAGACTGACTGGTTTGTCCTTGATTTCTCGACATTTCAGGTAAAGCCACACTCGAACCTTCCTGCCTACTTGTTAAACCGAATAAAAAAGACCATTGAGATTTTGCGCTTGAATAAGGATAACAACCTAGTTGATACGCGCATCGGTGTGCTAGAGAGTTATGCAAAAGAAGAGTACCCGCTCAGCTTTCTGGAGAGAAGGTACCCTTTCATTGCCTACGAATTGAAGCGACAGAAAATGGAAATACAGATTAAATCTGTGTTCAGGAGATGAGCAGTATTACAAACCCTCCCAGAGTTATCGTCATCGCTGGCCCCAACGGCGCGGGCAAATCCACGCTCGCCCCCGCCTTACTGCGCGATGGGCTGGGGCTGCTAGATTTCGTCAACGCCGACACGCTGGCCGCCGGGTTGTCCGCGTTCGCGCCAGAGCGGGCGGCGCTTGAAGCGGGCCGGTTGATGCTCAAACGCATGCGCGACCTGGCGGCGCGGCGCGCGAGCTTCGCCTTTGAAACGACGTTGGCGACGCGCTCGTATGCGCGTTGGTTGAGCGAACTGCGGGCGGATGGTTACCAGGCGCATCTGGTCTTCATCTGGCTGCGCAGCCCGGAACTGGCGCAGGCGCGCGTGCGGGAGCGCGTCCGCGACGGCGGGCACGACATCCCAGAGGAAGTCATCCGCCGCCGCTATGACAAAGGCTTGCGCAATTTCCTGACGCTGTACCGTCCGCTCGCTAATACGTGGGCGGTGTATGACAATTCGTTGCGCCAGCAACCGCTACTCGTGGCAAGTGGCAGCGGCGCATCTGTAGACAACGTTTATTGCTCCGCACAGTGGACGCAAATTAGCGAGGCTGCACAATGAATCCCAAGATTACCCAACCCGAAAACTTATTCGTCACCCACGCCAAAGAGGTCGAATCGCTCTTTCAACAAGCTGTGCAGCGCGCGCTGTGGCGGCACAAACGGCTGGGCAATCCGGTGGCGGTGTGGGAAAACGGGCAAGTGGTGATCGTGCCGCCGGAAGAGATCGAGATTGAACTTGAACCTGAAGCTGAGAAGCAGCCTTTGTCGAATGCAGTGGTGAAATGATGGCGCTCACACTGCCGCCGAAACTTGAGGCGGAACTTGTTACCCACGCGCGAAAATGCAATATGTCGTTGGAACAGTTGGTGCATAAGTGGCTGAGTGAAGGGTTAGCCAAACTTGCTGTGGCAGATGCCGCAGCGAACAACAAGAATGATGAAGAGCGAGGTACTAACGATGCAGATCGAAGCAGTTTATGAACACGGGGTGTTGCGTCCGGTCAAACCACTGGGGTTGGCGGAAGGCGCGCGGGTTGAGTTGACGCTGAAAGATTCCGCTGCCCCGCCGAAGAAGAAGCTGTCGAAGGCCGAACGTGAGGCCAGAGACATTGAGATCATCAACCGGAATGCCGACCGGTTGAACGCAGAAGCCCTGGACGTGCTTGAGTATCAGATCGAGTTATGAAACGCGGAGAGCTTTATCTTGTGCCCCATCCTTCCCGCCGCGATCCGAAGCGTAATCGCGTGTTCGTGGTCGTCAGCCGTCAGGCGCTGATTGGAACGCGCTTCTCTTCGGTGATTTGCGCCCCGGTATATTCAAATCACGATGACTTGGATACGCAGGTTGCAATCGGTGTTGATGAAGGCATGAAACACGAGAGCAGCATCCATTGCGATGAATTGGTGAGTTTGCCGAAGTCGCGGTTGACCAACTACGTCGGCGAGTTGCCGCCCGTCAAGATCAAGGAACTCAATGCAGCCTTGAAAGTAGCGCTGGAGCTTGATGACGAAGATGAAACCTGAAATGCAAAAGATCGGCTTTGTCAGCCTCGGCTGTCCAAAAAATCTGGTGGACAGCGAGGTGATGATGGGGCAGTTACAACAACACGGCTACCAGTTGACCACCGACCGCGAAGAGGCCGATGTGATGGTGGTCAACACCTGCGGCTTTATCCAATCGGCCAAAGAAGAATCCATCAACACGATCATCGAGATGGCCGGATTGAAAGAGACGGGCAAGCTGAAACGCCTGGTCGTCGCGGGCTGTCTGGTCGAACGTTACCGCCAGGACTTGCTCAACCAGTTGCCCGAAGTGGACGCGGTGCTGGGCACGAGCGAGATCGAGAAGATCGTCGCGGCGGTTGATCCGGCTGCCGTGGCCGCGCAGGATGCCGCGTTCGTGGCGTCGAATGCGTGGATGACGCGCGGGTTGCCGACCTATCTGTACGACGAAAATTCGCCGCGCGTGCTGGCGACGCCGAAGCATTTCGCTTATGTGAAGATTGCCGAGGGCTGCGATCACACCTGCGCGTTTTGCGCGATCCCGCAGATGCGCGGCAAGTATCGTTCGCGCCGCGCGGGTTCGCTCGTGCGCGAGGCCGAACAACTAGCGGCGGCGGGTGTCAAAGAACTGGTTTTGATCTCGCAGGATTCGACGCAGTACGGCCTGGATTTGGGGATCAAGGATGGGCTGGCTGACTTGTTGACCGCACTGGCGCGTGTGGACGGCATCGAGTGGATTCGCGTGATGTATACCTATCCGAATAGCTTGAGCGACGCGACGCTGCGCGTGATGGCCGAAGAGGCGAAGGTGTGCAGCTATCTGGATATGCCGTTGCAACACGCGAGCGCGAGTGTCTTGAAACGCATGCGGCGTGGCGGCAATCGGGCGTTGCTGGAAAAATTGCTGAACCGTGCCAAAGACATCGTGCCGGGCATTGCGTTGCGCACGACGTTCATCGTCGGCTTTCCCGGCGAGACGGACGAAGACTTTGAAGAGTTGCTGGCCTTTGTGCGCGCCATCGAATTCGACCGCGTGGGCGTGTTCACTTATTCCGACGAAGAGGGCACGCACGGCTTTGATTTGGATGGCAAAGTGCCCGCGCGGGTGATGCGTTCGCGGCGCGCCAAGCTGATGCGCGAACAGGCGAAAATTTCCAAGCGCAAGAACAAGGCGCTGATTGGCCGCCGCTTTCGCGCCTTGCTGGAAGGCGTTTCGCAAGAGACGGAATTGCTGTTGCAGGCGCGGCTGGAATCGCAAGCGCCCGAAGTGGATGGGCACGTGCTGATCAACGATGTGCCGGAAGGCTTCGCGGGCAAGGCGGGGGATTTCATCGAGATCGAGATTGCTGAGGCGCACGAATATGATTTGGTGGCGCGCGTGGTTTGAACCGTGCCACAGCGTCGTCTGCTCGCTGAAAGCGCAGGACAGCTTTGGCATCCAGACCTTCGTGTTGCCGGGTGCGGCGCGATAAACTTCTTGAAGGGTGGCAACGATGCGGATCATCAGCCGGAAAGCTTTACGCGAATTTTGGGAAGCGCAGCCTGACGCTGAACAGCCGCTCGAAGACTGGTATCGGATTACGAAACACGCCGAGTGGTCGAACCTGGCCCGGACGCGCCGCGACTTTCCGCACGCCGATCCGGTTGGTGATTGCACGGTCTTCAACATCGGCGGGAACAAATATCGCCTCATCACCAAGATCAGATACAATAAACAGCGGGTTTACATCATTCACGTT
The DNA here is from genome assembly GCA_031418175.1 of Acidobacteriota bacterium. Classification (GTDB taxonomy): domain Bacteria; phylum Acidobacteriota; class Blastocatellia; order RBC074; family RBC074; genus JACPYM01. The sequence goes on from JANOWX010001147.1 coordinate 4,882, forward strand.
TTGACCCACAAGGAATACGACAAGGAGAAATGGAAAGATGACTGCCTTGGTTAAATCGAAAGCGCACGCCACCAGCCGGGCCAAAGGCTCGCCACGCCACGCCCTGTCCAGGAACACGCCCAGCTTCGACCGCCGCAAATATGCCGCCTTGCTTTCCCGCGCGCTCCCGATGGTCATCAACAGCGAAGCCGAATACGATCAAACCCTGGCCGAAATCAAGCGCCTGTTGCGCAAAGGCGAAGCGGGCCTCGCACCCGAAGAAGAGCGCCTGCTTGATCTGCTCTCGACGCTGGCCGAAAACTGGGAAGAGGCGCATCACCCAATCCCGGCGGCACCCGGCCATCGCATCTTGCAACACTACATGCAAATTCGCGGGTTGCGGCAGACAGATTTGCAACCGATCCTGGGTTCACGCGGGGTCACTTCGGCCATTGTGAATGGCAAGCGTTCGATTACAGCGGAACAGGCACAGCAGCTTGGCTCGTTTTTGGGAATCTCGCCCGCTGTCTTTAGCTGAATGTACTGAGTTGAAGGGGTGGCAACAATGAACAAAAAAACAATAGGTGCCTGGATCATTCATCACAGCCATAAATTACAGAGAGTTTCATTGACTACCGCGGACTATGACGAATTCCAGCAATTCACTACCAGGCTATTCACGACAAAATGATGCGGTTTGAATGGGATCCAAAAACGGCAGCCGCCAATGCAGCCTGGCACGGCGTGAGTTTCGCCGAGGCCGGCGAGGCTTTTCGTGACCTGGCGGCGGTGATTTACCCCGATGAGTTGCACTCGTTTGGCGAAGCGCGGGTTCACTTGATCGGATACTCGACCCGGCAATTATTACTGCTGGTGGTGTATGTCGAACGGCGCGCGGATGTGATGCGCATCATTTTCGCGCGGCCCGTCACCAAAAGGGAAAGAAAGATGTATGAAGAAGGCGCATAAAAACAAAGCGGAAGATACGACCTTGGCAGAGGGCGAATTCTGGTTCGAGGTGACGCCGGAAGAATATCTGGCGGAGGTCATGGCTGGCATAGACCCGGAAACACTGATTCGTCCGGGCCGCCACAAAGCCGTGCGCGGTGGTTTGCTGAAACGCCACCCGGATTTCGATCCCGCCGAGACGGAGTTTCGATACTGCGTCACGCTCTCCTTGCCGCCTGTCGTGTTGAAGCACTTTCAGCAACTGGCTGCCACGCGCGAGCAAGCCGCTGAAAAAATCATGCAAGAACTTTTGATCGAAGCCGCCCGGCAAGCGGGTGTGGACGTGCGCGCGACGATGTTGAATGAGTTGCCGCTTGAGTCGTCGGCGCCGTTGCGCAAGTCCGTGCCCGCTGATAAATCCCGGCGCCGCGCCGCCTGAAACCAATGAAGGAAACGCACCATCCCCTCGCCAACAAGCGCGGCGTCTTTGCCCGTCCGCAAAACGCCGGCGACTGGCTTGCCATCATCATTGCCACAGGCTTTGGCGCAGGGCTGATTCCGCTGGCGCCTGGCACCTTCGGCTCAGTTGTTGGCCTCGCGTTCGCCTATGGTCTGATCGCCAATTTCAAAGCTGAAATTTTACTGTTACAGAATGCGCTTCTGCTCGCCAGCCTGTTCTTCACCTTGATCGGCATCTGGGCGGGCACGCGCGCCGAAAAGATTTTTGACCGCAAAGACGCCAGCCAGATCGTGATTGACGAGGTCGCCGGACAGTTGATCGCCTTCACATTGATTGCGCCGTACCTGCCGCAATTGGACGGCAAGCTGAAATGGGCGCTGATCGCGGGGTTTGCGCTGTTTCGCGCCTTCGACATTTTCAAACCGTTCCCGATCAACCGGCTGCAAACGCTGACCGGCGGCATAGGCGTGATGATGGACGATGTCATCGCGGGCGTTTACGCGGCGGCGAGCCTGTCACTGCTGCTCTGGCTGTTCACCTGAATCGAACCACTATGCTCAACGCAGAGATTCTTGCCATCGGCTCTGAAATGCTCACGCCCTTTCGCGTGGACACCAATTCGCTCTGGCTGACCGAACAACTCAACGCGTTGGGCGTCGAGGTCAAGCTCAAGACCGTTGTTGGCGATGATGAACGGCGCTTGGAAGAAGCCATCCGCGATGCTCTGCGGCGTTCTGAAATTATCATCTCGACTGGCGGGCTGGGGCCGACCGAAGACGACATCACCAAGAAAGTCTTCGCCCGCGTGCTGGGCCGCGCATTGGAAGCGCACGAGCCGACGATTGAAAAGATGCGCGCCCGCTTTGCGCGCCGCAGTTTGGAAATGCCCGCGAATAACATCCGGCAGGCGATGGTGATGACGGGCGCGACGCTGCTGGAAAACAACAATGGCACTGCGCCGGGGCAATTGATTCAACAGGGCAATTGCACCGTCGTGCTGCTGCCCGGCCCGCCGCGCGAGATGAAGCCGATGTTCGCCGAACAGGTCGCGCCTGTGCTGAAAGAGCGCGTCGGCGACGTGTATATCCTGCGGCACAAGCTGAGCATTTATGGTTTGACTGAATCGAAGGTGGACGACCTGGCCGCGCCGGTTTACACGCAATACACCAACCCCACGACGACGATCCTGTTCAAAGACGGCCAGATCGAATTGCATCTGACCGCGCAATCACCGACCGCCGCCGAAGCTCAGTCATTGCTGGACGAACTGGCCGCCAAGCTGCTGGCAGTGCTGGGCGATTACGTTTATTCGCAACGCGACGAAACGCTGGAACAGGTCGTCGGCGCTTTGTTGCGCGCACGCCGTGCGACGCTGGCGACGGCGGAAAGCTGCACCGGCGGCCTGCTGGCCGGGCGTTTGACCGAAGTTGCGGGCAGTTCGAATTACTTCATCGAAGGCGTCGTGTCGTATGCCAATGAAGCCAAGATTGATTTGTTGGGCGTGCCGCGCGAATTGCTCGAAGCGCACGGGGCGGTCAGCGAAGAGGTGGCCGAAGCAATGGCGGCGGGCATTCGCGAGCGCGCTGGGGCGACGTATGGCATCGGCATCACGGGCATCGCGGGGCCGGGCGGGGGCAGCGAAGAGAAGCCGGTTGGTCTGGTATACATCGCGCTGGCCGATGCGCATGAGAGCAAGGCGCGGCGGCTGGTGTTGCCGGGCGACCGGCAGTTTATTCGGACGTTGGCGGTGAATGCGGCGCTGGATATGGTGCGGCGCAAGCTGAAGTAATTGCAGATTTGTGAAGGAGGCAAAGAGCTTTGCAAACGATCTTCATTCTGGTTGTGGCTTACCTGCTCGGCTCGATTCCGTTCGGCTATCTCATCGTCAAATTCAGCAGCGGCTCTGACATTCGTGAAGTCGGCAGCGGCGGCACGGGCGCAACCAACGTCTCGCGTAAAGCTGGCAAAGGCGCGGGCATCCTGACGCTCGTGCTGGATGCGCTGAAAGGTTTCGCTGCCGTGTGGGTGGCGCGCTGGCTGGGTGGTGACGAATGGATTGTCGCGGGCGCGGCGGTGCTGGCGGTGGTTGGGCATTGCTTCCCAGTCTGGTTGAAATTCAAAGCAGGCAAGGGCGTGGCGACGGGGCTGGGCGTGTTTCTGGCGATTGTGCCGTGGGCGGTGCTGGCTTCGTTTGCGGTCTTTGCGCTGCTCTTTTGGCGAACGCGCTATGTGTCGTTGGGTTCGATTTGTGCGGCGGCTTCGATTCCGCTGTGGGCGTGGTTGCAGCATCGGTTTGTCGGGCCATTGCCGGATGTCGCGCCGCCGCTAACGGCGCTGTGTATTGCAGCAGCGATCATCATTGCCAAGCACGCCGAAAACATTCAGCGGTTGTTGGCGGGGAACGAAAATAAGTTTGGTACTGCACCGTAGTTTATTCCCTTGGCTTGGCATCTCTTGGCTACTTTTGTGGGTAAAGCAAATGATCGGGGTCTAACCAGACAATGTAGAAAACTTCGTCGATCAAGAATCCATGCACCCTGCCGTTCTCATTGGCGGAAAGGGCGAACTGATACGGGGTGTCCACCAATTGTTCTTCGTTGGGCAGGCCGAAACCGTTCTCGCTGGTGTCGCGCCACTTGATCGGATGGTTCCGGAGCGTGTCATTCGGTCTGCCCACGAATTCGCCTGGTGTCCAGCCGGCCAAGTCTTTCAACCGCTTTAACAACGCAATCCAGTAGGGGTAAGCCTTTCGTTGCCCTGAAATTTCGGATGGTTATCCTGCCAGTATTTGAGCGAGAAGCTGAGTCCCCTGGGCGTTGAAGTTGTCGGGCGAATGCCGGAGGAAGCGTGGCGGGGGACTTCAGTTCGTTTGATTTTGTTTTTCGACACGGTTGCTGAAGTACTCCTTTATCCATTCTTTCTGGATGGTCGCACTGGATGGCTCATCGGGGGCGAGCGTGCCTCTAGCGCGGTTCCAAGGCGCCTCGATGTGCGTCATCTGCTCCAATTCATAAGCGTCAAGCGCAAAATACTCCTCCGCCACTTCGGCTAAAAACTGTAACACCTCCGGCGGCAGGTTTGGTTGGGCATCTTCGCTGATGGGTTCCCAGCCATACGATTTGTATTTCTGGTAAAGATTAGGTGCCACGGGGCCGTGTATCCAAGCTTGAAAATCCTCGTCGAACAAAGGCGCTCCCTTCAGCGCCAGATGCCAGGCTTGCGCGTAGTAGACGAGTTTTTGCAGCTTTAGATTGCTAATAAACGAACCAGTCTCATTCGCTAATTTGATGAAGTAACTGGCAATGTCGAAACAAGATAGCATCGCTTTTTCCTCCGTTAGTCTGCTTGCATTCCGAACCAGTTTATAAACCCTCGCTGTCATTTGCACAATCCAGCCCTTACACACTCATTTCTGCTTCAATCCTCGCTATGCTCTTCGCCATCGTAATGAAACACGCGCTCCTCATCCTCCACCCGCGTTTCCAAATGTACGCCGCGGCCCCAGAGTTTGAAGACGTGCTCCAGCACCTTGCGCGCATAACGGATGTCTAACTCCGCGCCTTCGTAACGATGGGTTAGATACAGTTCGCGGTTGCGGCGGTAATCGCCATCGGTCACGACGATGTAAGGGGAGCCGAAGTTGGTCATGTTCGCCACCAGTTGATCGCGCACGCGTTCCCAGCGTTTCTCTGTCACCGTCCATTCCTCTTCGTCCACTAACTCAAACACGAATAAATCCAACTCTTCGCACAGTTCTTCGGTCAGGTAGTTGCGCAGGAAGGAAATATCGTTTTCGGTTTCGCGCACCTCGAATAGTTTGGCGCGGCCTTGGCCGGGTTGCCTGCCGAGCTTTTCGCGTTCTTCGGCGGTGGGGTTGTCCCAGCGTTTTTCGATGTCTTCGAGAATTTTGTAGCCGAGGTAGTAAGGATTGATTTGCCCGCGATGTGGCGAAACGACGCCC
>JANOWX010001148.1:0-9003 GCA_031418175.1 Acidobacteriota bacterium
CGACGTTTTATGGCGATGATGACGGCGGACGCACGGTGCTGTTGAGCACGCGGCCCGCCGCCGACTTCCGCGACACGCTGGCGACGGGCGCGGCGCTCTTGCAACGCCCTGACTGGAAATTCGTCGCGGGCGAAGCAGCGGTTGAAACGCTGTGGTTATTGGGCCCGAAAGGCTTGCGGGCTTTTGACGAACTCGAAGCGCACGCGCCGCCAGCGCAGCGCAAAGCGTTTGCCGACAGCGGCTATTACGTCATGCGCGATGGCTGGACGCCAGAGGCGAGCTATCTTTTCATAGATTGCGGTCAACACGGCGTGTTGAATGGCGGTCACGCGCACAGCGATGCCTTGTCCTTTGAATTCGCCGCCGCTGGCACGACGTGGCTGGTTGATCCGGGCACATTCAGTTACACCGGCGATTTGCCGCAGCGCAATGAAATACGTTGCTCGCAAAACCACAATACAGTGAGCGTGGACGGGCTATCGCAATCCACGCCCAAGACGGCGTTCACCTGGGCACAGACCGCGCGCTGTTTGCCCCGCGAATTCCGCGAGAGTGCCGAGGGACTTTTTTTTGCAGGCCAGCAGGATGGTTATGCGCGGCTGGCTGATCCGGTGCGGCAACAACGTTCGTGGTTGTTGCGCAAAGCTGATGCCGGCACGCTGCACCACTTATTGATCACTGACCGGCTGGAAGCAAAGCATACGCATCGGTACCAATGGCATTTTCATTTTGCCGCCGGTTGCCGTGCGCGGCTTGACGGCAAGCTGGCGCGAGTCGTGGCGCTGACGGGGCAAGAGTTGCTGCTGGCGGCGCGCAGTAACGGCGGACACGAATTGAAATTTGAGATAACGAATGGCTGGGTCTCGCGCTGCTACGGCCAACGCGAGGCCGCGCCGGTGGTCACGATCACGACGGAAGCGCACGGCACATTGACAGTGGATACGCTGCTCGCGCCGCTGGCTGACAAGCAAGCTGAAGAGTTTGTGCGGCACTGGCAAACTGGTGCGCCCCCTTGTAAGTAGGCGGGCAAAAACAATCAAGCATTTAGACAGGATGGACAGGATTTACTGATGGATTTACAGGGTTCAAACTGCGCAGTGCTGACCAAGTGTTCAACCCTTTCCTGTTAATCCTGTTATCAATCTTGTTAATCCTGTCTAGCCCTGCTTATTTTTGCCGGTGAACTTACAAGGGCAAAAGCGCAAAGCTGAAACGACGATGAGCACACTCGAATACCATCTGGCCGAACTGGCGATTGCCAAAGCGAAGGATGATCCGCGCCGCGTGATGCCCGCCTTGCCCGCCCAATTCGGCAGCATCCTCGATCTGGGTTGCGGCGCGGGGCAAACGCTGATTGCCTGCGAGTTGAAGCCGGAAGTCTTCGCCTGCGGCGCTGATATTGACGAAGCGGCGTTGCGGTACGGACGCCAACTAGGACAGCAGACGAGCGGTGAAATTCATTTCGTGCGCGCGGGTGGCGAGGCGCTGCCGTTTGCCGCGCAAACCTTTGAGGTCGTGATTTCGCGCGTGGCGATTCCGTACATGCACATCCCGACGGCGCTGGCTGAAATCGCGCGCGTGCTGAAACCGGGCGGCCACGTCTGGTTCACGCTGCATCCGTTCGCCCTGACGCGCAAATGGCTGTGGGGCGCGCTGCGCGGCGGCAATTTGAAAGGCGTCATTTATCAGAGCTACGCGCTGCTGAACGGGTTGCTGCTGCATGGCTGCGGCAAACAGCTACGCTTCCCACTTAACCGCGCGCGTTGCGAATCGTTTCAGACGGCGCGCGGCATCACGCGGGCGCTGCAGGCGGCGGGCTTTGCGCGCGTGCAGACGGAATTGAACGAGCAGATTTTTGTGGTGAAAGCAGTGAGACAAGGTAGTCAGTAGCCGATGCTTACGCCACTGACTACTGACTACCGGCTACTGGGGCTTTTATGTGTGGCATTTGCGGAACGGCGATTCCGCGACAATTGAACCGGCGCGTCAATGCCGACAGCTTGACGCAGATGCGTGATGCGCTGGTGCATCGCGGGCCGGACGATGCCGGGTTGTGGCTGAACGGCTCGGTCGGGCTGGGCCAACGGCGCTTATCCATCGTGGATTTAGGCGGCGGACATCAGCCCCTGGCCAATGAGGACGATACGATCTGGATCGCCTTTAACGGCGAAATCTATAACCACACCGAATTGCGTCCGCAGTTGGAAAGCCAAGGCCACCAATACCGCACGTCGAGCGACACCGAAACCATCGTGCATCTATACGAAGAGTACGGCCTCGCGGGCGTCGAGCAGTTGCGCGGCATGTTCGCCTATGCCATCTGGGACGCGCCGCAACGCCGCCTGGTGCTGGCGCGCGACCGCGTCGGCATCAAGCCGCTCTATTACGTTTTGCATGAAGACGGCACACTGCATTTCGCGTCGGAGATCAAAGCCTTGCTGGCGGGCGGCGCGCTTAAACCGGAGTTGAATTACCACGCGCTCAGCGACCAATTCGCCAACCGCTATACGTCGGGCGCTGAGACGCTGTTCAAGGGCGTCAAACGTTTGCTGCCCGGCCACACGCTGTTGTGGCAGGACGGCAAGGTTGCGATCAGCAAATACTGGTCGCTGAGTTTCACCAAGCCCGCGCAACGCGTCAGCGAGGCCGAATACGTCGCGCAGTTCCGCGAACTCTTCCGTGATTGCGTGGCCGCGCACTTGATGGCCGATGTGCCGTTGGGCATGTTCCTGTCGGGCGGGATTGATTCGAGCGCGATTGCGGCGGTGATGAGCCAGTTGGTGAAAGACCGGATCAAAACTTTTTCAGTCGCCTTTGCCGAACGCGAGGCGAACGAATTGGATTTCGCGCGCACGGTCGCGCAAGCCTACAACACCGACCATCACGAGATCGTCGTCAGCCCCGCAGAGTTTTTCGCCGCGCTGCCCAGCCTGGTTTATCAAGAAGATGAACCGATCGCGCACCCGTCGAGCGTGCCGCTCTATTTCGTTTCGAAGCTCGCGCGCGAACACGTCAAGGTCGTGTTGACCGGCGAAGGCGCGGACGAATTGCTGGCTGGCTACAACAAATACCGCGTGACGGCCTACAACCTGAAACTTGGTGCGGCGTATGAACGCTTCACGCCAGCCTTTGCGCGCAACTTGGTCAAAGGGCAAATCGAATCTTTGAGCGGCGCAAACCGGCTGCGGCAAAAATTGCAACGCACCTTTCTGTGTTTGCCCGCCGCGACACGCGACATTTACTTCGACAACTTCGCCGTCTTCTCGCCACAGATGCAGCGGCAATTGTTCACATCCAATACGTTGGGCACGCTGGCGGCGCTGGGCGCTGATGATCCTTATCGCACGGCACTGGGCTACATCGCCGCATCAGACGCCGACAATTTACTGGATCAATTGCTGGCGGCGGACATGCAATCGTACCTGCACGAACTGTTGATGAAACAGGATCAGATGAGCATGGCGGCTTCGATTGAGAGTCGCGTGCCCTTCCTCGATCACAAGTTGATCGAGTTCGCCACGCACTTGCCCGTGGAAATGAAGCTGCGCGGCACGACGACGAAATACATTTTGCGCCAAGCTATGCAAGGCGTCTTGCCGCCGGAGATTTTGACGCGCAAGAAGATGGGCTTCCCCGTGCCGGTGGGCGCGTGGTTTCGCGGCGCGTTCAAACACATTGTTGATGAATACGTGCTGAGCGAACGCGCGCAACAACGCGGATTGTTCAACGCTGCTTACGTGCGCGAACTGGTCGCGCGGCATCAGGCGGGTGAAAACCACGCCGAGCGGTTGTGGGCGCTGGTCAATTTTGAAATTTGGCAACGGCGCTTTTTCGACGCCGAAGCGGCGGTTGATACGGTAGCAAGAACTGTTGCGAAGGGGTCTCTGTCGAGTCAAGCGCATACGCCCCGTGTTCACTCGGTCGGTACTGCACGGGCAGCAATGTCAGTTGGTGATTGATGCATATTTTGTGGCTTAAAACTGAATTGCTTCACCCCGTGGACAAAGGCGGCAAGATTCGCACCTACCACATGCTCAAAGAGTTGAAGCGCCAGCATCGCGTGACCTATCTGACGTTGGATGACGGCACCGCCGCGCCCAATGCGCGCGAGCAAGCGCTGGAGTATTGCCACGAACTCATCACTGTGCCGCATCACACGAGCGAAAAGTTTTCGGCGCGCTTTTATGCCGAACTGGCGCAGAACATGGTTTCGCCGCTGCCTTATTTCATGAAGAAGTACGAATCGGCGGCCATGCGCACGGCCATCGAACAGCGCTTGGCCCAGGGCGAGATGGATGTGCTGGTCTGTGACTTTCTGAATCCGAGCATCAATTTACCCGCGCAGCTCAATTGCGCGACCTTGCTCTTTCAACACAACGTCGAGGCGATGATCTGGCAGCGCCATTACGAAGTGCAATCGCAGCCACTCAAGAAAGCCTATTTGAAAGGCCAGTGGGAAAAGGCCGTCGCCTATGAAAAGGCCGCCTGCCAGCGTTTCGATTACGTCGCGGCGGTGTCGGAAGAGGACGCCGCGCAGATGCGGCAGGCTTACGGCGTAACCAATGTCAGCGCGGTGCCGACGGGCGTGGATACGGAATTTTTCCGGCCCAGCGGCCAGTTTGAAACTGAGCCGCATTCACTCGTCTTCACCGGTTCGATGGATTGGTTGCCGAATGAGGATGCGATTCAGTATTTCACCGCCGAGATATTACCGCGCTTGAAACAGCAAATCCCGGACGTGAAGCTGACCGTCGTGGGGCGCAAGCCGTTTCCGGCGTTGCTCGAATTAAGCCAGCGCGATCCGGCAGTGATCGTCACCGGGCGCGTGGACGATGTGCGCCCATACATGGAACGCGCGACGGCTTATGTCATTCCCTTGCGCATCGGCGGCGGCACGCGCTTGAAAGTTTATGAGGCGATGGCGATGGAAAAACCCATCATCTCGACCACGCTCGGCGCCGAAGGCTTGCCCGTGCGCGACGGCACTGAATTATTGCTGGCCGACGAAGCGCAATCGTTTGCCGACACAGTCGCACGTGTGTTGCGCGATGCGGCGCTGGCCCAACAAATCGGACAGCAGGCGGCGGCCACGGTGCGCGCCAAATTCGGCTGGGGCGGCGTGGCGGCGGAATTCGCCGGACTATGTGAAAAAGCTTTGTCGGCGGCGGCAAAGGCAACCGGACGGAAGGCGGCAGTCGCCCGCGCGGCGGCGGTTTGAGTTCCGCAACGAAACAATCAGACCTAGACAGGATTGACGAGATTTTATGAGGATGAACAGGCTGAGCTTGAAAGACTCAACCAAACCAGTACGGCTGGCATTCTGTCAATCCATCCTCAAATCCTGTCCATCCTGTCGAATTTTTTCTGCTTACCAGGTGACGGGATACTGATGAGGAGTAATACCAAATGAGAATCAGCATTTTTGGCTTGGGTTATGTCGGCGCGGTCTCGGCCGCGTGTTTCGCCGAGAGCGGCCACGAAGTGATCGGCTGCGACACCAATGAACTGAAGGTCAAGATCATCAACGAAGGCCGTTCGCCCGTCGTCGAGCCGGGCGTCGAAGACATGATGGCGCAGGGCGTCAAAGAAGGCCGTTTGCGCGCGACGACCGAAGCCGCCGAAGCCGTGCTGGCTTCGGATGTCTCGCTCGTTTGTGTCGGCACGCCCGGCAATCACAACGGCAGTCTCGATCTCGCCCACATCAAGGGCGTCTGCAAACAGATCGGTTCCGCGCTCGAAACCAAAGCGCGTTATCACGTCGTGGTGCTGCGCAGCACGATGCTGCCCGGCACGATTCACGATGTGGTGATCCCGACGCTGGAAGTTTGCTCCGGCAAAAAAGCCGGGCGCGATTTCGGCGTGGCGATCAATCCTGAATTTTTGCGCGAAGGGACTTCGATTTACGACTTCTATCATCCGCCCTTCACGCTGGTGGGCGCGGATGATGAAGAGACCGCTTTTCTGGTGCGCAAGCTCTATTCGCACATTCAAGCGCCGGTCTTGAGCGTCAAGGTCAAAGAGGCCGAGATGGTCAAATATGCCTGCAACAGCTTCCACGCGCTGAAGGTCACCTTCGCCAACGAGATCGGCAATGTTTGCAAGGCGCTCGGCGTTGACAGTCACAAGGTGATGGACGTGTTCTGTCAGGACACGAAGCTGAACCTGTCGGCCTATTACATGAAACCCGGCTTTGCTTTTGGCGGCTCGTGTTTGCCGAAGGACGTGCGCGCGCTGACTTACAAGGCGCGTTCGCTGGATGTGGAAACGCCGCTGCTGAGTTCGCTGATGGTCAGCAACCGGCTGCAGGTCGAGCGCGTGGCCGACATGATTGCGCAAACCGGCAAGAAACAAATCGGCATGCTCGGCTTGAGCTTCAAGGCCGGCACCGACGATCTGCGCGAAAGCCCGCTGGTGGCCTTGATCGAGTTGTTGATCGGCAAAGGCTACCAACTTTCGATCTACGACAAAGAGGTCGAGCTGGCGCGGCTGTTCGGCGCGAACCGCGAATACATCGAACGCGAGATTCCGCACATCGCCTCGCTGCTGCGCGAAGATATTCATCAGGTGATCGAAGGTTCGGAAGTCATCGTGATCGGCAAGAAATCGGAAGAGTATCGCGCCGTGCACGATTATCTGAACAATGGCCGTGTCGTGATTGACCTCGTCCGCCTGGTCGAAGGCGGCGAGCAATCGAAATCGTATCAAGGGATTTGCTGGTAGCCCCTAACGGCAAAGCTCACTTAGTACCAACACTCCCCCCCAACAGAAAGGGAGTGCACATGCAGTATTCATCCTCACCCGCAAGAGTTATTGCGGCGTTTTTGTTCTTTGGCATTTTAGGTTTTAACAGCTTGCTGCGTTGGCCATCACCAAACGTGTTGCCGGTGGCCAGTGCGCAAACCAATTACGGCGTGCTGGATCAAGGGCAACTCAAGCTGCCGGACAATTACACCACCTGGACGCCGCCCGCCCTGGGCGCAACGTTCAGCGATGGCGCGTATGGCACAACGATCCGGCGCGTGAGCAACGGCTTGAGCCAATTCAATGAAGGCGTGCATCACGAATACGAAACGATCTCGCCCTTCAACCGCAACAACACGCGCCTGCTGTTGTTGCGCGAAGGCGGCAGCTTTTATGTCGCCGATTTGAACGGCGCCGTCGTCATCAGCGAGACGGAACTGGCGTTGGGCAAACAGCCCGAACCGCGTTGGAGCACGACCGATGCGAACGTGTTTTATTATCACCAGGACAACCTGCTCTTGCGGTATGAACTGGCGACGAAACAAAAAACGACGCTACGCGCCTTCACGCAATACGACAACATCGCGTTTGGCTTTAACAACGGCGAACTGTCGGATGACGGCGACAACCTCATCATTCTGGGGCGCAAGGGCAGCCAGTCGTTTCTGGGCGTTTACCGCCTCAGCAACGACACGCTGGGCACGACGCTCGAAACAACCAATCTGGGCAGCTTCGTCCTGACCGATCTGACACCCGGCAACAACGTCCTGGTGCGCTGGGCGGCGCAGGGCGAGGGCCGTTATAAAGGCTTCGAGTTGTTTGACCGGAACATGAATTTCCTGCGCCAGGTTTACCGCTACAACGCGCGCGGCGACGTGGCCCGCGACCTGAATGGCGACGAAGTTCTGCTGCTAACGGCGGACAATGATGTGCAACCGGCGGCGGGTTGCGAAAGCAACGGCGTGCAGAAAATTCGCCTGACGGATGGGCAGAAGACTTGTTTGCTGCCGCTCTTTTTCGGCGTTGATGTCGGCATCAGCGTCAACAATGGCTTCAACAACGGATTGGGCCATCCCTGGGCGTTGATCACGACGACCGATTTGAACGGCACGGCCAATCCGAACGACAGCTTGCCCGGCGATTGGCAGAGCCGCTGGAAGCCGCGCAACAACGAATTGTTGCTGGTCAAGCTGGATGGTTCAGAACGCCGGCGGCTGGCCCATCATCGCAGCCGCGTCAACGGCGAATACTGGTGGCAACCGCGCGCCAGCATCAGCCGCGATGGCCGCTACGCGCTCTTTGACAGCAACTTCGGCACTTATCCGCGCCCGCTTTACACCGATGCGTTTTTGATTCTGCTCAATCCGGGCGCGAACGTCAGCGCGCTGGCGAGCGTCTCCGCCGCCAGTTTCAGCAACGCGGCCTTCGCGGCAGACACCATCGTGGCGGCGTTCGGCACGAATCTGGCGACCGGACGGCAAACGGCAACGACGCAACCCTTGCCGACGACGCTGCTGGGCACCACCGTCAGCGTGCGTGACGCGGCGGGCACAACGCGCAATGCGCCGCTGTTTTTCGTATCGCCGGGTCAGGTGAATTTCATCGTGCCCAACGGAACGGCCGCCGGCAGCGCGACCTTCACCGTCACCAGCGCGGATGGCAGTCAGGCCGTCGGCACGGTGCAAATCGAACGCGTCGCGCCGGGCCTGTTCACCGCCAATGCCAACGGACAAGGCGTCCCGGCGGCGCTGGCGCTGCGCATACGCAACGGCGCGCAGACCTATGAGCAGTTGGCGCGGCTCGATACCGGCACGAACCGTTTCGTGACCAGTCCGATTGATCTGGGGACGGCGAGCGATCAGGTGTATTTGATTCTGTACGCCACGGGCGTGCGCAATCGCACGGCGGTGTCGGCGGTCAACGTCAAAATCGCCGGCGTGGATGCGCCTGTCAATTTCGCCCAGGCGCAAGGCAGCCTGGCCGGTCTGGATCAGATCAACGCGTTGATCCCGCGCGCACTGGTCGGCAGGAATGCCGATCTGGATGTCGTGCTGACCGTGGACGGCAAGCCCGCCAACACGGTGCGCGTGAACATACGCTGACGTAACCAATGTCTTTCATCAGTAGAGTAGGGGAGGGTTTCCGCCTCCCCCCTCGTCAAACCGGACGTGCAGATTTCCCGCATCCGGCTTTCCCGGCGGCCTTCGCCGGAGACTCTGCAGGTCACAGGTACTTCAAGCCCAAACGCCTGAAGAAGTCTGT
>JANOWX010001149.1:0-17431 GCA_031418175.1 Acidobacteriota bacterium
AGTTTGGCGATCCCGAAATCCAGCAGTTTCACTTCGGCTTTGTTCGTCACCAGAATGTTGCTGGGTTTCAGGTCACGATGCACCACCAGATTGCGATGCGCGAAATGCACGGCGGCGCAAACCTGCCGAAACAAGGCCAAACGCTGGTTTAATGTGAGCGCCTGTTGCTCGCAGTATTCATCAAGCGGCCAGCCTTCGACGTATTCCATCACCAGATAAGGCAAGCCCTCAGCCGTCGCGCCGCCGTCATATAGCCGCGCGATATTTGGGTGTTCCAGCCGGGCCAGAATCTGCCGTTCGTAACGGAAGCGGCGCAACACCTCGTCCGTATCCATCCCGCGTTTGACCAGCTTGAGCGCCACCCGTTGCTGAAACTCGCCATCGGCCCGTTCGGCCAACCAGACCGTGCCCATGCCGCCGCGCCCCAACTCGCGCACCAACCGGTAGGGCCCAAATTGCTGGTCAGGCGCAAAGCCCGCGTGAAACTTGACTGCGGGCGCAGCCAAAAATTCGCCTGACGCTTCGGCTTCAGCCAGTAAGGCCTCCACTTCGCGGCGCAAGGTTGCATCTTGCGCGCCAGCTTGTTGCAGCAAGGCCGCGCGCTGGGCAGGCCCCAGCGGCAAGGCGGATTGCAACAACTCATCAATCTGCCGCCAACGCACAGTGTCTATTTGTTCGAGCTTCATCGGTTGTTCAAGTTTCATTGATTGCCTCCGGCCTGAGTTCGCGTTTCAACCAGGCGCGCGCCGCGCTCCATTGCCGGACGACGGTGGCGACCGAAAGCCCCATCACCCGCGCGGTCTCTTCGACCGTCAAGCCGCCGAAGTAGCGCAACTCGACGATGCGCGTTTTCTGCGGGTCTTTGGCTTCCAGCGCGCGCAAAGCATCGTCGAGCGCGGGCATCCGCCTGAGGTTCTCATCCGACAACTCACAGATTTCAGCTAGCGCCACTCTGATCAAATCAACGCCGCGTTTATCGGTGTTGCGCGCCCGCGCATAACTGACCAGCAAATGCCGCATCTGCCGCGAAGCCAAACTGAAAAAATGCTCGCGATCTTGCCAGGTGGCAAGTTCCTGCTCCATCAGTTTCAGCCAAGCCTCTTGCACCAGATCGCTGGTTTGCCAGCTATGCCCGCGCGCCTCGCCACGCAGGTGGTGCTCGGCAATGCGGCGCAACCGTTCGCGCACCAGCGGCGCGAGCCGTTCCAGCGCTTGTGCATCGCCCTGCTGCCAGGCGTGCAAGAGTTCGGTGATGCTTTGCTCAGCAGCCATACCGTCGGCCCTCGTGTTGGGTTGTCGTTCTGATTGGTGTTGTCGTGTGAAAGGTGTTCCCGAAGCGGCGGCAGGATAGGCAGGGCGCGTGAGGTTTGTCAAAAAAACTTTGGTGGCGTGCGCATATTTGGCCGGATTTTGCGCTTACCACAGTGAAAGGTATTTCCAATAGCAGCGTCGCTCAGCCCCGGCAGGCTGAGGCTGGGAGAAGTGCTCCCAAATTAGCCCCACAAGACAAAGAAGAAATTCACGTGAAGCCCAATCTATCCGTTTGCCCTGCCAGCCACAGGCTTGGCCGGGCCTCTCGTCGTCAGGTCATTCTCTATTGAGGTTTTAGATGAATCGCTCTGTTTTTTGCCAGTTCATACCCCAGCGCCAAAATCACCCCTTGCTTTGGTGCGTCTTGCTTGCACTGCTCGTGTTAGCGGGATTCGTTGTATACCGGGGAAAATCCGCACAGGCCGCACCCGGCCAACTAAACTTCCAACAGCGTGTGGCCCATCAACGCGCCATCGAGGAAGTGTATTGGCGGCACCGCATCTGGCCGAAAGAGAATCCGCAGCCGAAACCGCCGCTTGCCGCCGTCATGCCCGATGCCGCGCTGCGCGCCAAAGTCGAAGACACGTTGCGCCAATCTGCAGCGCTCGATGCGCTCTGGCAACGCCCGCTGACCGGCGCACAGCTTCAAGCTGAAATGGAGCGGATGGCCAGCCATAGCAAACAGCCTGCGCTGCTGCGCGAATTGTGGGCCGCGCTCGGCAACGATCCATTTGTCATTGCCGAATGTCTGGCGCGTCCAGCCTTGGCTGAACGGCTGTTGCGCAATTGGGCGGAGAACGATGAGCGTTTGGCGGGGCAGAGTTTTGATGATTGGTGGCAAGCAGAAGCTTCAGCGGTAGCGAGCGAGGTTAGGCCAACGGAGTTTGCCTATCGCTTACCGAAGCTTGCCGCGCCTGCGATGACTTGCACCGACAATACCTGGACGCCGACGAAAGCGGGCGTGCCCAAAGGACGCTCTGAACATACGGCAATCTGGACAGGCAGCGAGATGATTATCTTTGGCGGCGGCGGAACCCTTGGTTCCGCCGGACGCTACAACCCGGCCACTGACACTTGGGCACCGATGAACGACAGCGAAGTGCGAGCCAAGCACACCGCAGTTTGGACAGGCACTGAAATGATTGTCTGGGGCGGAAGGATAAGTGGTGTGGGGGAACTCAATACTGGAGGACGCTACAATCCGGCGACGAATACTTGGGTACTGACCAATACAACAAATGCCCCGAGTGTACGATTTATCCATACAGCCGTATGGACTGGGAACGAAATGATTATTTGGGGCGGCAGCGGTAACAATGTTCGTCTTGATACCGGAGGCCGTTACAATCCCAATACTGATAGCTGGACACCGACTAACACAACGAATGCGCCGTCAGGAAAGAGCCAACATACAGCGGTTTGGACAGGGAGTTTAATGATCGTCTGGGGCGGGGCGGGAGGCCTCCAAACGGGAGGTCGTTATAACCCCGCTTCAGATTCTTGGGCCGAAACCAGCATGACCAATGTTCCCGCTGGCCGCATTGATCATACGGCAGTATGGACAGGAACTGAGATGATCGTTTGGGGCGGCATCAATACTGTTTTCCTAAACACAGGAGGTCGTTACAACCCAACGACAGATGCTTGGACGGCTACAACTCTGACAAATGTTCCTGATGCGCGCAGCGTGCATACGGCGGTTTGGACCGGCAGCGAGATGATCGTCTGGGGTGGCGGCAATAACATCCTGCCTTTCTACCTGAACACAGGCAGCCGCTATAACCCTGCACTCGACAAATGGACGGCCCTGACAACAACCAATGCTCCAACTGCGCGACAAATACACACAGCAGTTTGGACTGGAACTGAAATGATCGTTTGGGGTGGCGCGGGAACTAATGTCTCTGGTTTTAACACTGGAGGGCGTTACAACCCAAGTCTTGGAACGTGGACGCCAACGAATGCGGTTGTCGAAATCGAAGAACGCACGTTACACACGTCTGTCTGGACAGGCACCGAAATGATCGTTTGGGGCGGCAATACTCCTTCTGGTGGCGGTACTCAGACGGGAGGGCGTTATAACCCCGCAACCGATACTTGGACACCAACCAGCCTGACAAACGTCCCTGAAAAACGCATCAATCACACCGCTGTCTGGACAGGCAGCGAGATGATTATCTATGGCGGGTTTAGCTGTTGTATCGGTTGCGGCTTGGTCGGCACAGGAGGACGCTACAACCCTGCAACAAATTCGTGGCTTGCGACGAGTCCAGCGAGCGCAGCAGCCCAACACACTGCCGTCTGGACGGGTAGCGAAATGATCGTCTGGGGCGGGCGCGGTTGTGGCAGTGGTGCTTTTGGCGGGGGCCAGCGATACAACCCTACTAGCAATTCGTGGCAAACGATTAGTTCAGCCAACGCGCCCACGGGGAGGTATTTGCATACAGCTATCTGGACGGGGACTGAAATGATCGTCTGGGGCGGAGACGATGGCAGTAACGGTACAATCCAATTCAACACAGGCGGACGCTACAATCTGGCAAGCAACAGTTGGATGCCAACCACGACAGCCAACGCGCCGAGCGCACGCGAGAACCATACGGCGGTTTGGACAGGCAGCGAGATGATCGTCTGGGGCAGCTATTTCTTCGGCACACCGACTATTCAAAACACCGGGGGGCGTTACAACCCTGCCATCAACTCCTGGACGGCAACGACGACGGTGGATGCTCCTGCAGCACGCTTCGAGCACACTGCCGTCTGGACGGGTGACGAAATGATCATCTGGGGAGGCATTGGCGGCCCTTCGATTAACACCCGTCTCAACACCGGAGGCCGCTACAACCCAATCGCAAATGCGTGGCGAGCCACCAATTTCGCATCAGCTCCCACAGGCCGTAGCGATCACACGGCGATTTGGACAGGCAGCGAGATGATCGTGTTTGGCGGTGATCTGAGTGGTAGCAGTGATTCCATCAACACAGGCGCACGTTATTGCGCACTCCCGCCACCACTTGCCATCTCACCGACCAGCAAGACCGTCGCAGGCGGTGGCGGGGGTGGCACGATCAACGTCTTTGCTTCAGCCAGCATCAACTGGACGGCGGTCAGCAACGCCGCGTGGATCACGATTACTTCGGGCAGCAGTGGCAGCGGCAACGGTTCGATCAGCTATACCGTCGCGGCCAATCCAACCACACAGCCGCGTACCAGCACGATCACGATTGATACGCAGACCTTCACCGTCAATCAGGAAGCCAATTGCACGACGCCGATCAATTTGAACCAGACGCTCAACGGCGCGCTGACCGCAACCGACTGCCCAGCGTCACAACGCGGCAGCACGTTTTACGCTGATCAATACATCTTCACCGCTGCGGCGGGGCAGCAAGTCGCCGTCCTGCTGACGTCCTCAGCTTTTGATACCTACCTGTATTTGATTGGCCCGAATGGAGCGGTGATTGCCGAAAATGACGATGGCGGCGGCGGAACGAATTCGCGCATTCCGGGCGGTGTTGGCTTCTTTGCCTTGCCCGCGAGCGGGCAGTACATCGCCGAGGTTACTTCGGCCAATCCGATGACGACGGGCGCGTATACGATCAGCTTGACCGCGCCGTCCTGCGCTTATCAGATCACACCGGCGAATCAATCCTTCGCTGCCGCTGGCGGGAATGGCACGGTGAACGTGACCACGGCGGGTGGCTGCAACTGGTCAGCGGTGAGCAACGATGCCTGGCTCACCATCACGAGCGGCGCGAGCGGCAGCGGCAGTGGCGCGGTCAGCTTCACCGTTGCGGCGAATACGGGCGCGGCGCGCAGTGGCACGCTCACGATTGCCGGGCAGACTTTCACCGTGAACCAGGCAGCGCCTTGTTCTTATTCCATCTTGCCCACCAGTCAGAATTTTGCGGCGGCGGGCGGCAGCAATGTGGTCGGCGTCACTGCATCCGCTGGTTGCGCCTGGACAGCGACGAGCAACGCCGCCTGGCTCACGCTTACTTCCGGTTCGTCTGGCAGCGGCAACGGCACGGTGAATTACACGGTGGCGGCGAACGCGGGCCCGCAACGCAGTGGCACGCTGACCGTGGCCGGGCAAACGTTCACGGTTAATCAGGACTCCGGCTGTAGCTTTACGATCAATCCAACCAATCAAAACTTTGCTGCCAGCGGCGGGAGCGGCAATGTCGCGGTAACGGCTAGCAACGCAGCTTGCAGTTGGATAGCGACGAGCAATGCCGCCTGGCTCACGATCACGGCGGGAGCTTCGGGCAGTGGTAACGGCACAGTCAGCTTCACCGTGGCCGCCAGCACGAGCCCGCAACGCAGCGGCACACTTACCATCGCCGGGCAAACGTTCACCGTCACACAGGACAATGGCTGCGTGTTCACGCTCAATCCGGCAAGTCAGAATGTTGTGGCGGCGGGTGGCAATGGTTCAGTCAACGTCAGCGCGGGCAGCGGCTGCAACTGGACGGCGGTGAGCAACGCAGCTTGGATCACGGTTACAAATGGAGCTACGGGCAGCGGCAACGGTACGGTCGGTTATTCAGTGGCGCTCAATACTGACGCACAACGCAGCGGAACGCTGACCATTGCCGGGCAGACCTTCACCGTCACACAAAACAGCGGTTGTGTTTTTTCCATCGTACCAACCGGCTTGAACGCTGCGGCAAGTGGGGCGACGGGCATCGTTGATGTGAGCGCGGGGAGTGGCTGCGCCTGGACAGCGGTGAGCAATGCCGTGTGGATCACGATTACCGGCGGCTCGTCCGGCAGTGGTAGCGGAATGGTCAATTACTCCGTCGCGGCAAACACGGGGCCGCAACGCAACGGGACGCTGACGATTGCCGGGCAAACGTTCACGGTAACGCAGGACGGCGGCTGTTCGTTTTCAATCAATCCACTGACGCAGAATTTCACGGCGGCTGGCGGCAATAACTCGGTCGCGGTCACGGCGGGAGCCGGTTGCAACTGGAACGCCACCAGCAATGCGGTTTGGTTGACTATTACATCCGGCGGCAGCGGTAGCGGCAATGGCGCGGTGAATTACACTGTGGCGGCGAACGCTGGCCCATCGCGCAACGGTACCCTGACAATTGCCGGGCAGACTTTTACGGTCACGCAGAACAGCGGCTGCCCAATCATCACCGTCACGCCCGCCAGCTTGCCCCTGGCCTTTCTGGGTCTTGCTTTCAACCAGCAACTCACGCAAACCGGCGGGACGGGCGCGCCCACGTGGAGCGTCCCCACTGGTTCCTTGCCTAATGGTGTGTCGCTCAATCCGGCGACAGGCTTACTGAGTGGCACGCCCACAGCCAGCGGGACATTCAATTTCACCGCGCGCATGACTGACGCGAATGGCTGTTCAGGCGAAAGCGCCTACACGCTGACGGTCAGCGCCTGCCCGGTCATTACGATCAGTCCGAATACGCTGCCCGGTGGCTTGGTCGGCGCGGCGTACAGCCAAACGCTCACGGCGAATGGCGGGACGCCGGGGTATACCTTCACGCTCGATGGCGGCACGTTGCCGACGGGTTTGAGTCTCGCTGCCAGCGGGTTGTTGAGTGGCGCGCCCACGGCGGCGGGCGCGTTTTCGTTCACGGTTAAGGTGACGGATCAGGCGGGCTGCCTGGCGACGAAGAGTTATGCCATCACTGTGTGCGCAACAATCAACATCAATCCGGCCACGTTGCCAGCGGGCTTTGTCGGCAGTGCTTATAGCCAACAACTCACGCAAGCAGGTGGCGTTGGCATCAGCACGTGGGGCGTCAGCGCGGGCGCATTGCCGGCGGGCATTACGCTGAATGCCACCGGCTTGCTGAGCGGAACGTCGGCAGCAAGCGGGGTGGCGAATTTCACGCTGCGGGCGACGGATGTGAATGGCTGTTTCGGCGAACGTCAATACACGGTTATCGTCAGCGGCAACGGCTTGCAGTTCTATCCGCTGCCGCAACCGGTGCGTTTGCTCGAAACGCGCGTAGGCTTCGGCGGCTGCACGACACCGGGCGCGCCGATCAATGCGAATGGCACGTTGACGCTGCCCGCGCGTACCCCTTGCGCAGGCATTACCGTGAATGCTGCCGCAGTCACCGGCAACATCACCGTCGTACCGGTGGGGCCGGGCTTCCTCACGTTGTTCCCAAGCAGCGCGGCGCAACCGACCGTCGCCAATTCCAATTTCGCCGCAAACGAAATCACCAACAACCGTATTCACGGTGGGCCTGGGTGCGGGCGATGGCGCGTTCAAGATTTATGCCAGCGCGACGACAAACGTGATCGTGGATGTGACCGGCTATTACGCGCCGCCGGGCACAGGTGGCTTGTACTTCCATGCGCTGGCGACGCCGGTGCGCTTGCTCGAAACGCGGCCCAGTTTGACGGGCTGCATCACACCAGGCACGGAACTGATCGGCACGGGCAATCCGAATGCCGATCCGAATTTGGATTTGTTGTTGCAGGGGCGTGCGCCGGTGGCCGCGCCGTGCAATTCGATTCCCACATCGGCGCAGGTCTTGGTCGGGAATGCCACGAGTGTGCTGCCGAGCGGCGGCGGCTACTTGACGATCTATCCGAGCGGCGGCACGCGGCCCACCGTGGCGAGTTCGAACTATGCGGGCATGGACGTGATCAACGGGCCGTTTGCGGTGAAGCTGGGCGCGGATGGCAAGTTCAAGATTTACACCTTCGCCACGACAGACTTGGTGGTGGACATCCTCGGCTATTACAGCGCAGAGGCCACTGACGCGAACGGTGCTGGGCTCTTGTTCAATCCGCTGCCGAGCCCGGTACGACTGCTCGAAACGCGCGCCGGTTTCAACGGCTGCACGATGACGGGCGCGCCGATTGTCGGCAATCTCAACGCGGCGACGCATACGCAGATGGCCGCGAATTTCTGCGGCCTGCCGGCGAGCGCACAAGCCGTCGTCGGCAATGTGTCGGTCGTCAATTCAACGGGCGCGGGCTTCCTGACGCTGTTCCCCGCGAATTTGGCGACCGCGCCGTTGGTGGCAACGTCGAATTACCCGGCGCCTGCGACATTTGGCTACAACCGGCATTACTTCGTGGGGCTGAGCCCGGCGGATGGCAAGTTCAAAGTCTTAACGCAATTCACGACGGATTTGGTGGTGGATTTGTCGGGCTACTTTGCGCCGTAAGGCTTCAGCGCGAAAGCGAACCCGGCAACAGCGGGACAGTTTGCAACCGCGAAGCAACGAAGCGCACGAAGAAGATTGGCAGCAGGGCTTTTTTCTTCGTGTCCTTCATTGCTTCGTGGTTGCAAACAGCATCGTGGTTTATTGCGCATTGAAGCCCGTCGCGCGGCGGAACGCTTCGACATACTTGCCATCCTTCTGGGTGGCGCGGCCTTTCAGGTATTCGAACAGCTTGGCCAAGTCCGCCGCCTCCCAAGCGGCGCGGTATTTGTTGATCGCAGGCTCGAACTGACTGACGTGTTTGCCCACAGCTTTGATTTTCTGCTCAATCACGGCGCTGATGTCTACCCAGTAATTCGCTTCGCTGGCGGCGTAATAGAACAGCATCAGCGGGACGCGGTAAGGCTGCAGTCCATCCACCAGCAGGTGTTCGGGGTAGTAGAGATGAAACTCAGCCGCGCGAATGGCGTCGGCCGTATTGAACGCGGCCATGCGATGATCGGTCTTGTGCCAGCGGTCGTACCATTCGCCGGGATCAATGCTGAACACGACATCGGGGCGATGCTGGCGAATCAGCTTGGCCGCCTGGCCGCACAAGGCTTTGGGCTCGGCGTATTCCAGTTCGCCGTCGTCATAACCCATCCAGTGAATGTTCGCCTTCGGCACGCCCAGCACTTCCATGGCGGCTTCCTCTTCGGCTTTGCGAATGCGGGCGAGGCGCTCGCTGGTCATCTCCAGGTCAAAGGAGCCTTTGTTGTCGTTGGTGTAAATGACGATGACGATCTTGTTGCCGTTCTTGGCCAGCAACGCCAGCGTGCCGCCGCAACCGAACAGATCGTCATCGGGATGCGGCGTAAAGACCATTATGGTTTTGCCTCTCCATTGTTCGATGCGCTCTTGCGCCTGTGCCGCGCAGGGCAGCAGTATAAGCAGCAACAAGAAACTTGCGATTCGTTTGTTCATTCGGGGCTCCTCCATCAGGGTTGTTCGGGCAGGGTTGTTCGGGTTTGTCTTTGGGGTTGCGCAGACGGTAGAGGTGAATCAAGCCGCCGTCAATCATTTGTGCGCCCACGTCCCAACCGCCGGGACGTAGCCCAAGAAGAATGAGCAAATACCTGCGGTAGGTCACAGGCCTTTCGCAGCGGCCGCACCCACAAACTTTTCCGTAATGCTCGAATTGTTTTTCAAGCTAAAGATCAAAGTTGCGCCAAACGCGGCGAGGCTTGAGGAGAGATGAATGAAAGCACTGAATAAATTGATTGGACTCTGCTTGCTGTTGCTGGTTGCCGCGACGGCGTATGCACAGGATGGTTTTTATCTGAAGAACGGCGACCGCGTGGTCTTTTACGGCGACAGCATCACCGATCAGCGGCTTTACACGGCGTTTGTCGAAAGCTATGTCATCACGCGTTTTCCCAAACTGGAAGTCAGCTTTGTGCATTCGGGCTGGGGCGGCGACCGCGTGACCGGTGGGGCGGGTGGGGCAATAGAGGTGCGGCTGCCGCGCGATGTCGTGGCGTACAAACCCACCGTTGTGACCATCATGCTGGGGATGAATGATGGGCGCTATCGCGCCTTTGACCAGCAGATTTTTGAGACGTATGCGAACGGCTATCAGAAGATCGTCCAGCGGCTGAAAGGCGATTTGCCCGGCTTGCGCATGACGCTGATTCAACCGTCGCCTTATGACGATGTGACGCGCGCGCCGCTGTTCGAGGGCGGTTACAACGCCGTGCTGCTGCGCTACAGCCAATTCGTCAAAGAGTTGGCAGCGAAAGAAAAGTTGGATGTCGCTGATCTGAACTCGGCAGTGGTTGCGGCGTTGAAGAAGGCGAACGCTACCGACGCGGGCACGGCGCAAAAGATCATCGCCGACCGCGTGCATCCGGGGCCGGGCGGGCATTGGTTGATGGCGGCGGAATTGTTGAAGGCCTGGAAAGCGCCGGCGGTCGTCAGCACGGTTGAACTTGATGGGGCCAAGGGCAGCATTGTGCGTGTGGAAAACACGCAGGTGGCGGAGTTGAAAAACGAGGGCGGGCTGGCGTGGACGCAAACGGACAATTCGTTGCCGTTGCCGCTTGATCTGAATGATGCGGCGACGGCGCTGGCGGTCAAATCCTCTGACGTGATGGACAGCCTGAATCGCCAACTGCTGAAAGTCGCGGGACTGACGGCGGCGCGCTATCAGTTCAAGCTGGACGGCGAAGCGCTCGGCGATTTCAGCAAAGAGCAATTGGGCGAAGGCATCAATCTGGCGTGGCTGCCGACGCCGATGGCTAAACAGGCGGCGGCGGTGCATGCGTTGACGCTGCGGCACAACACGCTGCATTTCACGGCCTGGCGGCAGGTACAGGTGCCGTTTCAGAACAGCAAATCGCCCAACAGCGCCAAAGCCATTGACGCGCTGCACGCGTTGGAACAGGAAGTCGTCGCCGAACAGCGCGCGGCGGCGCAACCCAAACCGCATCGCTATGAATTGATTCCCAAGTAGCGCGGCCACGCCAATCAAAAAACAAAGGGCATCACAATGGATGCCCTTTGTCTTTTCAGTTTGCGGATTAGCTTTAGAGGTATTTGACGAACATCAATTCGTTGCGGCGTTCGTTGTAAACCAGATCATCCACCAATTGATCGGTCAGCAGGATGCCGAAGCCGCCCGCGTGCAAGCCTTTTTCATCACGCACGGTGACGTGGCGGAAGGGGTCAGTGCTGGGGTTGCCGATGGCCGCGTGTTCGAGTTGCTCTGGATCGAAGCCCTCGCCGGGGTCTTTGATGTGATAGATGATCGCGTGTTTGAGGCGTATGCAAGAGACCTCGACGGATTTGCTGGGATCGAGTTTGCCGCCGTGTTCGATGGCGTTGTTGAGCATTTCGCGGAAGGCATAGGCCATGGCTTCACGCGTCTCTTCGGGCAAATCGGCTTTGAGTTGGGTGAGCAGTTTTTGCAGCCAGGGCACGGCTGCCAGGTCGCAGGGCACACGCAGTTGCACCCATTGCGGCGTGGCCGAAATGATTTCGATGCCGTTGAGCGGTTCGTCTTCGAGGGCATGGTTGATGGCCCCGCGCAGGTCGGCGATGGAGAAGGGTTTGACCAGAAAGTCCTGCACGCGTTTGCGCAAGGCACCGAGCACCGTATCAGGCGTGCCGTAAGCGGTCATCATGATGCAGATCGGATGCGGCTGAAGCTGCTGCACACGTTCGAGGAATTCCAGTCCATCCATGCCAGGCAGCATGTAATCAATCAGCGCCAACTCGACTGGCTCATTGCCGAGCAATTCCAGTCCTTCCTCGCCGCTGCTGACGCAAACCAGCCGGTGCCCGTCGTTGGCCAACGCGGCCTCGATCAACTGGTGCAAGGCCGGATCATCATCAACTATGAGGATTTGACTCATCGTTTCCTCTGGCGCTTCGTCTGGTTAGCGCGTTCAACCATTGTTCGCTGCTGCGTCCGCCGCGCGAACGAGAGGCATTATGCCTGTCGCTGGTTTGTTTGACCAGCGGCCTCTTTACGCACCGTACATTACGCCGCAAGGCTTGTGATAGATTGAAAAATAAAGGTCACAGAACATACGGCAGAAAGGAAATCGTCACTATGCAACAGTCGCAAAAGCTTTACAGTCTGGCGCCGCCGGATACGCCGTTGCCCGCCACGCACGCGTTTTTGCGCCAGGCGCGCTTCCGCTTGCACGCCGATTACCGGGTGAAACTCAATTTGGCGCTGGCTGCGTTGAGCGACGACCAAATCTGGTGGCGGCCCAACGCAGCCAGCAACAGCATCGGCAATTTATTGCTGCATCTCTGTGGCAATGCCCGCCAATGGATCGTCGCCGGGGTCGGCGGCGCGGCGGATGTGCGCACGCGGGCAACGGAGTTTGCCGCACGAGGGAAGTTGGACAAACAAGGTCTGTTGGCGTTGCTGGAAGCTACTCTGGCGGAAGTAGACGGCGTGCTGGCTGAGGTGGAAAGGGAAGTCGCGGCGGAAAGCTCCGATGCGCCGCTGCAACGTGTCATCGCGCCGCAGGGCTTTCCGCAATCGGTGCTCGACGCCGTCTTTCACGTAGTCGAACATTTCAGCTATCACACGGGCCAGATCGTTTATCTGGCCAAGCAGGTGAGCGGACAGCCGACGCAGTTTTACGACGAGAGTGCGCTGAATCAGGAGTGAGCGCTAAGTGCCGCGTGGGAAGGCTGCCTTGCCTAGCCTGAACCGATGCCGTAAATTACGGGACGTTTTACGCCCCCGTAGCTCAGGGGATAGAGCATCTGCCTTCTAAGCAGAGGGTCGCACGTTCGAGCCGTGCCGGGGGTACTTCCAATGAGCAGAGGTCGGCAGCGTAATTGCGTTGGCCTCTGCTCTTTCATTCCGAACCGCAGTTCCCGCATTGTCACGACTTCCCCAAACCACGCCGCTTAAGGGCAGCACCAGGTAAGCCCGGTAAGGATGGAGGCAGCGATGAGATTCATCATTCACGGCGCAGGCGCCATTGGCAGCTTGGTGGGCGGAAAGTTGGCGGCCAGCGGCGCTGAGGTCGTGTTGATTGGGCGTGAAGCGCACGCCGACGCCGTCAATCGCCACGGGCTGCGCTTGGTTTCGCGTGAGGGGGAAGCGCACGTAACCAAGCTCGCGGCGGTTTCGCATCCGGCGCAACTGACGCCGCAAGCCGGCGACGTGATTCTGCTGACCGTCAAGACGGCGCAAACCGAGGATTCCGTTCATGAGTTGCGGAACGCCTTGGGCGAAGAGACGCCGATTGTCTGTTTGCAAAACGCCGTGCGCAATGAAGAGTGGGCGGCGCGCCGTTTCAAAAATGTTTATGGCGCGATGGCGGGCATCAGTGCGACTTTGCTGGGGCCGGGCGCGGTTTCCTGGACGATGGGCGAGACGATCAGCCTGGGCAATTACCCGCTCGGCTGTGACGAGCTTGCCAATGAACTCGCCGCCGCGTTGACGCAGGCGGGGTTTCGCACCACGACGCACGAACACATCATGGGCGTGAAATGGAGCAAGCTGCTGCTCAATCTGAATAACGCCACTTTGGGCATCCTGGACAGTTATGTGCAACTGGCGCAGGTGACGCCGGCCTTGGCGCATTTCATGTCCGAAGTCGTCGAGGAAGGATTGCATGCGCTGGCCGCCTCGCACATCGCGCTCGACCCTGTTCCGTATGACGTGCCGGCGGTCGCCGCCCAATTGCGCCATTGCGTGGAGGATGCCGAAAAGATTCAGGCGGCCCAGTCTTTGCCGTTTGAATTGCGCACTTACCCTTCGACCTGGGTGGATTTGAAACAGCGGCGCGGCGCGACCGAGGCCGGTTATTTTAACGGCGAAATCATGCTGCTGGGCGAAAAGTATGACGTGCCCACGCCTTATAACGCGACCCTGCTCAACATCGTCGAGACCATGGCGGTCGAACAAATCGAACCGGGAAAGCATCGCCTGGCGGAGTTAGCGGGCATGGTCGAACAGCGGCGGCTGATGATTTATCACAGTTGACCGGCCAAAAAGCGGCGTTACCACTTGCAGAAAGAAACTTTTGCCCAAGCTGCTTTTCGCTGGGGTTGGCTGTTCAACACCGGGCCGGATGCGTATAATGCGCGACTTGTAATTTGTCACTGCAACCTTCACAACCGTAGACGTTCATGACGTTGCGGCGCTGAAGCTGCCAACTCGGTCAGCGCGGCCTGAAACGTAGTCGTAATTTTGCGCGCTGTTGAAGCACCCCAAACGTCGAAAAGCAGGTTTTTCCGGCTAAAGAGTTGGCAGGCGTTCCGCAGTGTGTATGGGGCAATGACCGATCATTTAAGTGGGAGAGGTTTCATGACCAAGCGCTTTAATCTTCAGACGAGCGCCTTGATCGCAGCAATTTTTTCGGCATTTCTATCATTGGTGATAGTGCGTCCCGTGTTGGCGCAACAGGCTGCGCAAGACGTGCTGGTCGAAGATGTGGAAATTCGCGGCAATCGCCGCATTCCGAAAGAATCCGTCCTTTATTACATTCAGAGCAAGCCGGGCGACCGTTACAGCCAGGCCTTGGCACAGCGCGATCTCGAAGCGATCCTGGCGATGGGGTTCTTCGATCCGCTGCAAACCAAGCTGTTGCTCGACGATGGCCCGCGCGGCGGCAAAGTCATCATCTTTCAGGTCAAGGAATACCCGATCATCCGCGATTTGCAGTATCGCGGACTGAAATCGGCGACCGAAAGCGACGTGCTGACCCGTTTCAAAGAACGCCGCACCCAAGTCAGCAAGGAAAGCCAACTCGATCCGGCCAAAGTCAATGCGGCCAAGATCGTCTTGCGTGAACTGCTGGCTGAAAAGGGTCATCCGGAGGCCGAAGTTTCCATCGAAGTCGAAGACATTTCAGCCACGACTGTCGCGCTGATCTTCAACATCGAAGAAGGGCCGCGCGTGCGAGTCAAAGAGATTGTCTTCACCGGTGAGAAGGGCGATTTCTCGCAACGCCGTCTGCGCGGAGCGATGAAACTGGTCAAAGAGTCCGGCCTGATCTCGACCTTCAAGTCCGCTGACATCTATCACAAAGAGAAACTGCAAGACGACCTCGAACGCGTCGTACGCGGCTATCTTGGCGACAAAGGCTATTTGCAGGCGAAATACGGCGAGCCGATCATCGAGGACGCCGGCAAGGTGAGCGGCGGCTTGCCGCTGCCCTTCTTGCGTAAATCCGGGCCCGGCTTGCGCGTCACGATTCCGATTGAGGTGGGGCGCCGCTACAAGATCACCAAGGTCGAAGAAAAGGGCGTCACCATCTTTCAGCCCGGTGTGATTACCGCGTATTCGGGGATGCGCGTCGGCGAGTATGCCAGCGCCAAGAACATCCGCGAGAACGTCTACAAGGGCGTCAAAGATTTGTACGGCACGCAAGGTTACATCCAGGCTGAGATCAATCCCGCTCCGAAATTCAACGACACTTCCGCGACCGAAGGCGAAGTCGAATGGACGCTGGAAGTGGACGAAGGCCGCCAGTTCACGATGCGGCGCTTGGAATTCATCGGCAACACCAACACGCGCGACGTGGTGTTGCGCCGCGAAGTGCTCGTCAACGAAGGCGATCCGTACAACAAACGTTACTGGGACATCTCGGTTTTGAAACTCAACCAGTTGGGTCTGTTTGACGAGATCAAAGAGAAGGACGCGATCACGCGCACCAACGACCGCGACCAGACTGTGGATATTGATTTGCAGGTCAAGGAAAAAGGCCGCCAGCAGATTTCGGTCAACGGCGGCGTCTCAGGGTTTCAGGGCAGCTTTTTCGGCGTGCAATACGACACGAACAACCTGCTGGGCTATGGCGAATCTTTGGGCGTTTCGCTGTCAGGCGGCAATCGGCAATTGGCGGCCAGTGTCAGTTTCACCGAGCCGTATTTTTTAGGCAAGCCGGTCAGCTTGGGTGTGCAGTTGTTCGCCCAGAAGTATCAGTTCATCGGTTCCGGCTTCAATTTCAATAACGCCACCGAGCAACTGCAAGCCAGTTTCTTTGGCTTGTCGAGCCTGAATACCGATACGCTCTTCACGCAGCAAACCTACGGCGGCACGATCAGCATGTCTTCTCCGGCGCAGATCTTCGCCAACACTTTTTTCGGGCGCAAGGTGCGCAGCTTTGCCGGCTTGTCGCGTTTGGGGCTGTCTTATTCGCTGACCTCGACCCGCACCCTGGATCCCTCCGTCAATCGCGACGCCGACCCGAAGAACGACATCCCGGTGACCTTTGCGCAACCGCCGGTGATCACCAGCCGCATCGTCCCGTCGCTCTTCTACAATTCGACCAATGCCTCGCTCGATCCGACACGCGGCCAGAGCCTGTTTCTGGGGCTCTCATTGGCGGGCGGTTTCTTGGGCGGCGATGTGAATACCTTTGCGCCTTCGCTCGAATTCAAACGCTTCATGCCGGTCTTCAAGCGGCGTTCGGAGAAGCCGCACGTGTTGGCGATGCGCTTCCGCGCCGATCACATTCGCACGTTCGGCAATTCGTTCGACGGTTGCGACCGCATCCGCGACATCTGTTCGCTCTCGTTCATCGGCGGCATCCCGATTTACGAACGCTTCTTCCTGGGCGGCGAATACGACATTCGCGGTTACAACATCCGTTCGATCTCGCCGGTCGTGGCGAGCGATTCGTTCCTCTCGACGCGCAACGTCGTGGCGAAAGTCATTGACCCGAACGATTCGACCAAGCTGATTGCTGCGCCCGCCGGGCAGGTTGACCCCACGGTGATCCGCAACTTTACCTTTGAAGCGCCGGAAAAAGGCTGCGGCCAAACGCCGTCGGCCAATTGCAACGTCGTCAATGCACAGCGGTTTTTCACCCCCATCGGCGGCGACACACAGTTCATCTACAACCTGGAATACCGCGTGCCCATCGTCAGCATTCTGGCCATTGCCGCCTTTGCCGACATCGGTTCGGTCTTCAACGCGCGCAAGTACCAGGATCAACTGACGAACACCGGTTATATTCCGCAGCAGCTCATTCCCGGCGGTGTGACGCTCAATCAGGCGGGCCGCGTGGCGAACAACGAAGAATTGACGAGCGCGGCGCGCGACGATTTCGGCAATGCCATCGGCTACCGCCAAATTTTCCTGGAAGGCGATTCGCGCAGTTACAACATCCTGCGCAACTCGCAAGCCAATCAAAAGCTCTTTTCCGACATCCGCTCTTCTTTCGGCGCGGAAATTCGCGTGCAGATGCCGGTCATCAACGTTCCGTTCCGCCTGATCTTTGCCTATAACCCGCAGGCAAAGACCGATGTGACCGACCCGACCGTGCTGTTTCTCGAACGGCGCACGGCGGTACGGTTCAGCGTGGGACGCACTTTTTAACGCCGGGACGGTACCGCGCGCGTGAGCAAGCCGGTGTTTGGGCCCCCAACCGCGTTCGCGCGCGGGCGGTACCGTCCCCTTGCAGTGCCAATCCACAGGTTTATCAGTGCTGCTGGGCGGACGGAAAATCAGG
>JANOWX010001150.1:0-2843 GCA_031418175.1 Acidobacteriota bacterium
CGCCGCTTGCTCACGCGCGCGGTACCGCCCAAAAGGAGTTTTTATGAAAGCGATTTGGAAAGACGCTGTGATTGCAGAAAGCGACGCGACCGTCGTGGTGGAAGGGAATCACTACTTCCCCCGCGCGGCGATCAAGGCTGAGCACTTTCAGCCGAGCGAGACGCATACGGTTTGCCCGTGGAAAGGGACGGCCAGTTATTACAACATCGTGGTGAACGGCGAAGTGAACAAGGACGCCGCCTGGTTTTATCCGGCGACGAAAGACGCGGCGAAGAACATCGAGAATTACGTCGCATTCTGGAAAGGCGTGAAAGTCAGCGAGTAGTTGAGCTATGTCTGCAAAGTCGCACCAGCCAATTGAACGAGAGATCGCCGAACTCCGCCGCGCGTTGTTGGAGCATGATTACCGCTATTACGTGCTCAACCAGCCGGTCGTCAGCGATGCCGAGTACGACGCCCAAATGCGCCGGTTGAAAGAACTGGAAGCCGCGCGGCCCGACTTGGTCACGCCCGACAGCCCTACGCAACGTGTGTCGGGGCAGGTAGTCGAGGGGTTTGAGCGCTACATGCACAAGCGCCCGATGATGTCGCTGGATAATAGCTACAGCATTGACGAACTGCGCGAATGGGCGAAGCGTTGCGAGAAACTGGCTGAGGGGCGCGCTTTCGATTACGTGGCGGAACTGAAAATTGACGGGCTAAGCATCGCGCTGATTTACGCGGGCGGCGTGCTGGCGCGCGGCGTGACGCGCGGCGACGGCGTGCAAGGCGATGACGTAACGCCGAACGTGCGGACGATTCGTTCCGTGCCGTTGCGGTTGCGTGCGGAAGACGGCGCGCCAGAAATCGAAGTGCGGGGTGAAGTCTTTTTGCCGCGCGAATCCTTCGAGAAGATCAACCGCGAATTAGCCGACGACCGCGAACAGTCGTTCGCCAATCCGCGCAATGCTGCTTCGGGGACGCTGCGCATGCACGACGCGCGCATTGTGGCCGACCGCGCGTTGGATATTTTTTGCTATCAGTTGTTCTTTGACGGTGCTGACGCTTTCGACTCACACGCCGAATCGTTGCAATGGATGGCGAAGGCCGGATTCAAGGTCAATGCGAACTGTTGTTGTTGTGCCTCGATTGACGAGGTGATCGAGTTTTGCAACGCCTGGGATGAGAAACGCTTCAAGCTCAATTACGACACCGACGGCATCGTGGTGAAGGTCAATCAGGTGGGCGTCCGTGACCTGCTCGGTTCGACCGGCAAATCGCCGCGCTGGGCGATTGCCTATAAATTTCCCGCGCAACAGGCTTCGACGCGTCTGCTGGATGTGCTTTACCAAGTCGGGCGCACGGGCGCGGTGACGCCGGTCGCCGTGTTGGAGCCGGTGTTGCTGGCGGGCACGACCGTCGCGCGCGCCAGCTTGCACAATGCCGACGAAATGCAACGGCTGGGCGTGCTGCGCGGCGATTGGGTCTTTATCGAAAAGAGCGGCGAGATCATCCCGCAAGTCGTCAAAGTCATCACCGAAAAGCGCACGGGTGCGGAAGAGGAATTCGTTTTCCCAACCACTTGCCCCGAATGCGAAACGGAACTCAGCAAGCCCGAAGGCGAGGCCGTCACGCGCTGCCCGAACCCCGATTGCCCGGCCAAATTGCGCGAAGGTCTGCTGCACTTTTCGCAACGCCGGGCCATGCGCATCGAAGGGTTGGGCGAAGCGCTGGTTCAGCAATTGACGGCTTTCCGGGTACAACGCGACAAGCAAGGCGAGACGCTGGTTGCCGCTGATGGTCATCCGTTGCGGCTGCCGCCGCTGGTGCGCGATGCTGCCGATGTGTATTTGCTCAAAGACCGCCGCGACGAATTGATCGCCCTCGAACGCATGGGCGCCAAATCGGTGGACAACCTGCTCGAACAGATCGAAGCGAGCAAGGAGGCGGGACTGGCGCGGCTCTTGTACGGTCTGGGCATTCGTCACGTGGGCGAACGAACAGCCCAAATACTGGCCCAGCATTTTGGCGCGATCGAAAAACTGAGCGCCGCTACCAGCGAGGAACTGTCCCAGATTTACGAGATTGGCGAAGTGGTCGCCCGTTCGATTGCCGACTGGTTTGCTCAGCAGCGGAATCTGGCATTGGTCGCCAGCTTAAAAGCCGCCGGGGTCAAGACGGATTTGGCCGCCACCGCAGGCCAGCCAGTCGCGCGAGTTTTCGAAGGCATGCAATTTGTTCTGACCGGGACGCTGCCAACGATGAAACGTGAGGAGGCTAAAGCCTTCCTCGAAGCGCGTGGCGGCCGGGTGGTCGGCAGTGTCAGCAAAAAAACAGATTACCTGATCGCGGGGGAGGAAGCCGGTGCAAAGCTGACGAAAGCCCAAGACCTTGGCATAAAAATTTTGAGCGAAGCCGAAATGCTCAGTTTTGGACAGGCTTAAGGTTAACCATTTCAGCGCTTAGCTGATAATCTGCTTAAGCTAAAAATAGTACAGATGTGCTCTTGACAACCATTGGTTCGATGCATATCCTGCACAGCAACTAGCAGCGGAAAATACCCTAATGGCTGAGGACGCTGCTGAATCGGGGGGGCTGAAAAGACCCCCCATTAACATTTCTGGGGACAGTTTTCAGCATATCAACGCACCCTCCGCTAACCATTCCTACACAATCAATCCGGAAACTGAATTTGATTCATTGTCCTTTGAGGTGCAGCCGTTTACGTGGCTCAGACTTGGCCGTCTTAGGCAATTTTGCCTCTTTACATTTGGCTCAGCCGCGCAAGGAAATTCAGAGAGAAAACTCTAAATCAGAACAACCAAGTTTGGAACACTGGTAGAAAATGCAGCACTGGCGACCAG
>JANOWX010001151.1:0-2771 GCA_031418175.1 Acidobacteriota bacterium
ACTCGCAGCCACCAGGTCGCTACCGCTCGCTGTACCGCATCTCAACGCGCCGCAAAATAGATTACCTGGATGATGTGCACCACCATCAACGCCAGCATCAGCGCCGTCGTCACCACGTGCGGCGGCAGCCACAGCTTCAAAACACGGTGCAAATAAATCAACGCGTTCAAGCGCCCCAATGTTACAGCGGCCTCGATGGCGTGATCCAACTGCCGCAACCCCAGGCGCACTTCTTCGAGCGCCTGTTTGAATTGGTTGCGCTGTTCGGCCTCTTTGATCGCAGCCAAGACGGTTGCTTCAGTTTGCGGCTCGCGCAAAACCTTGATGGCCGACTCCAATGAATCGGCTAAGCCAGCACGCTCCAACGTCTCCCGCAGTACCTTTGCGCCAGTTTTTCTGGCGTTCGCTGTCCAGTCTTGTTTGGCGTTCTCAGTCAGTTGCTCCAACGGCTCGCGTTTGCGGTATTGCCGCCACAAAAATTTGAAGGATTGGAAGTGCGGCGCGACGCGGTTGGTGATTAGGTTCGAGAACTGTGCAGGTGCCTGCGCTGCCGATGCTGATAACTCTTGTTGCAATTCGGTGCGGCGCTTCAACAAATCATCGAGCAAGAGCGGCGCGCCTTCGATTTTGGTCAGCAAGCGCGGCGCAAACATATAACAAGCGATGCCAAAAATGCCGGTCACAATGACGCCGTCAAACGCCAGCATCAAGGCCGTGGTCAGCAAGCCGCCTGAATGGCTGCCGCCGTGCAGGAACAATTGAATGGCCGCGATCACGCCGAGATACGTATGCGTCAACAGCCAATAGCGCAACGCCCCCGCGCGTTTGGTGTAAATCACCCGGCGGTACGGATAGAGCATCAC
Organism: Acidobacteriota bacterium; assembly: GCA_031418175.1. Classification (GTDB taxonomy): domain Bacteria; phylum Acidobacteriota; class Blastocatellia; order RBC074; family RBC074; genus JACPYM01. The sequence goes on from JANOWX010001151.1 coordinate 864, forward strand.
GCCCACCAGGCCGAACAATCCCACCAAGCCGGTCAACCAGCGCATGTTCAAAAAACTGAACAATGGCTGGCCCAATTCAAACCGCCGAATGCCGTACCAAGCGGCCAGCGTGGTGATGAGTGTCAACGCAATGCCCAGGATATGCAGCAAGCGTTTGGGCCAATCGCGCAAATGTATGTTTTGCCCAACCGCCTGATGCGGGCCGGTCATGGTCAATTTGCCGTACTTGCCTTCGAGCTGGCTGATCTCGCTGAAGTATTCGCGCGGATTGATGCGGGCCAGCGCGCCGGTCGGGCAATTCTCTTCGCAACTGTATTTGTGCGTCTGGCTGCCGGGCGGGTTCAGGGATTTGCGGTCGCTGCACAGATTGCATTTGACCGCGACCAGATCATCGAGCGTTTCAACGGCGGGTGGCAACGGATCGGGCGTGAGCCGAAACAGGTCAATCAACTTGGCCCCGGCCCCATCGCTTGGCGCGCCTTTTTTCGGACGCGGAATCATCGTGATCGCATCGTAAGGGCATTGTGTCGCGCAATCGCCGCAACCAATACAAGTGCTTTGATTGATGTCAATTTGCCCGTCGCGCAACCGTTCGATAGCGCCAGTAGGGCAGCCCGTCAGGCATTCCGGGTCTTTGCAATGCATGCAGACTTCGGGCGAGAGCGCGCTTTGCACGGCGCTCAGCGTGGGCTTCTTCAAGCGCGTGATGTGCACGCCGCGCCGCACCAGCCGCGATTGCCCGTGCGTGCGATGGCAAGCGAGTGAACAGTTGCCGCAACGCACGCACAAATCCATGTCCATCACCAACAGATTGGTCGCGTCCACCAAACCGGTTTCGATCAAGTCGCGCTGGGCGGTTTGCGTTTTGGCGACTACCGCAGGCGATAGGTCAGTACGGCGAATTTCCACGGCAGGCGGCGCAAAGCCTGAGAGCGCGTCAAACAGCGTCTGCCCGCGTTCGCTGAATTGCCGCAACTTGACCACCGATATTTCAAACACCTCGGTGCGCCCCATCAACGTAATGCTGCAGGGCCAGGTGACATTGCCCGTCACTGCGTCCAAGCCAAAGCAATATCCGCCGCCCAATAAATCAGTTTGCTCGACGCCATCTTCTTGCCAGCTTCGTTGCAGCCAGCCGCTTTTGATCAGGTAGATGCGCGAGACCGGCGACCCCGCGCGCGTCAAGACGTGATTTTTGGAAAAGGTGCGGAAACGCGAAATCGTTTTGAGTTCACTGGCCAACTCCGCTGGGAGGTTGAAGCGCGCCTTCAACTCTTCGACCATCGCATCGCGGCCGTGCACGCGATAGTCCTCATCCAATTCTTCGGCGAACTTGGTCAGCTTGCGCAATAACCGCAAGGCCGGGCGCTGCACTTCCAACACTTGCACCGTGTTGCTGGCCGGCGCTTTGACCGAAGCGTTGCGCGGCACGCCGGCCAGCAACGACATCTGCCCGAACATCGTGCCGGGTTGCAGCGCTGCGACCGTGGTTTGTCCGACGACGACATCGGGCTGGCCGCTGACGACGATGTGAAAGGTGTTGCCGCCCCATTCGCCTTGGGTGACGATGGTTTCGCCGGGTTGGTAATCGAGCAGGCGCACATACGGCCCGACTTTCTTGCCGTTGTAATTGCGCCCATACACGACGACTTCCAGATCGAGTTCGTAATCGTAATGGCCGTCGTGCTGGTCTAACAGGGAAGCGATGGAAGGGACGCTTTGAATGGCGTTGATGACTTCGCGGCGGCTCGTTTGTTCAGTCGGCATAGGGGGTAAACAGCGTTATGCACGGGGACAAAGATGCAATGCGTAGGTTTGTTTTGGTGATCGTTCGAGCGTTTCAAAAAGTATTTGCGCGAATCGCCGGCGGCGGCGCCGTATGGCACTTCGTGCACACCGGTTCCTTCG
>JANOWX010001152.1:0-5234 GCA_031418175.1 Acidobacteriota bacterium
GTCCAGCCCAGCGCCGCGTGCAACGCTTCGGTATTGCGCGGCGGGACAATGATGCCGTGTTTGCTGTTGCCGACCACATCCCGCACACCGCTGACATCCGTCACGACCAGGGGCCGTTCCAACATCAAGGCCTCGATCACGACCGCAGGCAGCGCTTCTTGCAAGGCAGCGTGCACCACCACATCGGCGGCGGCAATCAGTAACAGCGCGTCATCGCGCCAACCCAGAAACACCACGCGGTCGAAAACATCCAATTCCTTCGCCAGGTTTTCCAGCAGTTCGCGGTCAGGGCCAATGCCGACCAGATAGAGCGTGGCATCCAGGCCTTCGTCGCGCAACAGGGCGAAGGCTTCGAGCAGGAAGCGGTGGCCTTTTTCCCAATGCAGGCGCGCGACGCAAAGCAGCGCCAGACGCTCACGCATGCCCAATTCGGCGCGCAGCTTTTCAACCAACTCCGGTTTGACCGCCTCGAAGCGTTCCAGGGTCTGGCCGTAGGGGATCAACGAGACTTTATTTTCGGGCACGTGCTCACGCCGGGTCAGGATGTCGCGCACCATTTGTGACGGCGCGATGATGTGATCGGCATGGCGGTTGATCCAGTTTTCCAGTTTCAAATAAACATCGCGCTTGAGTTTGGAGGGTATTTGATAGACCGCATCGGAATGATGGCGCGTCACGACGAGGCCGCGCCGGCGTTGTTTGGCGGCCAACATGCCAACCAGTGTCGGGTCAACCAGATGGGTGTGAACAATGTCTATGCGCTCTTTTTGAATGATCTGAAGCAGACGGTAAAGGGCCTTGGGATATTGGCTGCGGTGACGGCAATCGAGCGCGTAAACCTGGACGCCGCGCTTATCTAAATCTTTCGTAAAGCTGCCTTCTTTGCCCAGCGTCGCCGCCAGATAGGTAATGGCGCGACGGTCAGTGAAATCACAGAGGCTGTTGAGGTAGTGATTCGAAGTCTCGACGTTCGTGAGGTGCAAAACGCGTAACGGGCGCGTAAAAGGTTTGACCGTCGGCATCTCATAAGCGTCAACGACGGCTTGCAGCTTGCCGCTCCGGCTGGGCTTAAATGGCGGTTCATCCTGTGCTTCAACCCGAACCTGCGGTGGTGGCACCGGCTGGGTGTAAACATCAACGGGCTGCGCTTCGACATTGAGCGGCGCTTTGGGGTTTGTCCGGTGAAAACTTTCGGCGCTCACCACTTCAGGCTGCGGCGCACGCGGCGGGGCGTAGGCTTGCGCCTGTTGCTGGCGCGGCCTGCCCGCCGGTTCACGCCGAAACTCTGTGGCGGGCTTGATCGAAATGACCTCGGCGAATTCTTTGTCCTTACTGTTCATGAGTTTCATCCGCACTCTGCGTTGCACCCAACCGTCAGGTTCAGCTTAACGGTTTCAACCAACCTGCAGGGAGATGCCTGAGGGGGAAGCGCGCCAGACGTATCGAAGGTAACGGGCCTGACTTGAGCGTCCCCGGCAACCACGGCAACAGGTTGCGCCATTCGTCGTACTTCCTGTCAAAAGATAACGGCCGCACTATTCGCCCAGCCCGGCTTTGTCCAGACTCAGGTCTTTGCTTGAACTGCTGTAATTTGAGTGGTACCGATAGTAGTAATAATCGTGGTAGCCCTCGCGTTTCAAATCCACGTTGTTGAGCACCACGCCAAAAATTTTCGCGCCGACACTGCGCAAGTCCTGCTTGGCGCGGCGCACCACATCGCGGGTGGAACGGCCTGCCTGCACCACCAGAATCACGCCATCCACGAGCGTCGCTAGAATGGCAGGATCGGTGACATTCATCAATGGCGGCGAATCAATCAGAATGTGATCGTACTGTTGCGCCGCCGTCCGCAGCAACTCACGCATGCGTTCTGACGCAATCAATTCAGCCGGATTCGGCGGAATCGGCCCGCACGGGAGCAAGGTCAGATTGGGAATCGGCGCCGCATACACCACTGAATCAAACGCTACATTGCTCGACAAATAAGTCGCCAGCCCGCGCGGCTGCGTCAGCTTGAATTGCCGGTGAATGGCCGGACGGCGCAAGTCGCCGTCAATCAAGAGAACCGACACTCCCAGATTGGCCAGCGAAATTGCCGTGTTAATCGCGGTGGTAGTCTTGCCTTCGCCGGGCTGGCTGCTGGTGATCAGAATCGTCTTGGGGGGATTGCCAGCCGACGAGAGCAGCAGCGAGGTACGCAACATGCGGTACGCCTCAACGACGTTTGACAGGCCGTCGAGGGAGACCAGGTCTTCACCGCCCAATGGCTGCATGCCGCGCGGCGCCAGCGCCGCAATTTCGTCCTGGTCGTCAGTGGCCACTGCGGACAGCAGCCCCGTGGCCTCGATTTTACGCCGGGCACGGAGTGAGCGCAGCGCGCCCGGGCCCACGGACGGAATCAGCGCCAGTGTCGGTAATTGCGTGGCAGCGGTCACGTCCTCGACATTCTTGATGGTGTTGTCGAGATATTCCAACAACAAAGCCAGGCCAATGCCAGCCACCAGGCTCAGGAAAATGCCAATGAAGATCGAGCGTAACCGGCGCGGGCCAACCGCGCCGCTGGGGATACGCGCCGGTTCAATGATGCGCAGGTCGGGGCTTTGCTCGGCGAGTTGAAAGTCAGCTTGTTTGGTTTTCGAGAGGAAATCGTTGTAAAGCGCTTTGGCCGTATCCACGCGTTGTTTGAGGATATTGAATTGAATCGCGGCCTGGTTTTGTTGAACGGCTTCACCTTTCGCCCGTTCGAGCGAGGTTTTCAGTCCCTGTTCGTCGCGGACAGCACGTTCGTAATCAGCGCGCAGCTTATCCTCCAGCTTGCGTTTCGTATCGGCCAGCAACTTTTCCAATTCAGCGATTTTCTGATTGACTTCGGCCACCTTGGGGTTTTCCGGGCCGAATTTGACGTTTAGTTCCGCGGCTTGCACCTGTAAGTCACCCAGCCTGGTTTGCAGCGCATTCGTCTTCGGGTCGGAAAAGGCATCTGGCAGGCGTGCCACGCGCCCCTGTTTCGCCTCTTCATAAAGCGACTGTTTGAACATGCGGTCGGTTTCAGCCTTAAGCGCTTGCTCGTGCAGTGTAGCCAGCTTGCCGGTGGTGAGGGATTCCTTGCCCTCCGTCGAAAAAATGTTATGCGTGCGGCTGTAATCAGCCAGGGCCTGTTCGGATTCCCGTACCTGCGTTTGCAGTTTGCCCGTCGTTTCGGCCAGCCAGCCTGCCGATTTATTGAAACGCGCGGTCTTGGCCTCGAAGCTGCGATCATACAATACCTGCGCGGCGCCATTGGCCACGGCTGCCGCAATCGAGGGATCGGTGTGTGTATAAGTTATCTGCAACGCGCGCGTTTCAGGGATCTGCTCTACATACAAATAACGGCCCAATACTTCAACGTAAGGCTCGAGACGCGCACTCTCATCAGGGGTAGGCGGAGCGAGCGTGTCCTCATTCAATTTGATCGGATTCACGGCCGGCACCGGGGTGTTTTTTTCGAGTGGCCGCACTACGCGCGCCAGAATTGATTGCAGCGCCTGGGCAAAGGAATTCTTCTGCTCCACCAGCATAAAAAGCGGCAGGCGCTCGAGGTTCAAACGGCGCACGACCTCTTCCTTGAGCGGATAGGTCGTCAACAACAGCATTTCCGTCTTGATCTTGTCCGTATCGTCGGCTTGAACAATGACGTTGTTCTCTTTGAAAAAGGTGGCGCCGTCTTTGGTGACGGCGACTTTGGCTGACGCTTGAAAGGTTGATTTAATGCGAAAGGATTCGAGCGCCACAATGACAGTCGCCAACGTCACCACAGCCAGAATCAGCAATTTGCGTTTGCGCACCTTGCGCCAGAGTTCGCGCACGTTAGCGCTATCGGCGCCTGTGCCACCTTGTTGCGCCGCCGACACGCCGCCCAGTCCACCCATCAGCCCAGTCAATGCCCCATGTCCTGGAAGAATTGCCGGCGTAAGGCGGAGCAACTCCTTTGAGGTTGAGTTGTGATTCGCAGCCTGCTCCGGATTCAAATTCTCTTCCGACATCATACTCCTCCAATTGCCTTTCGCTTACCGTGCAGCCTGACAAAGACCGAGCAACCACAGCCGTGTCTAGCAGCGCTAACAATTGCCTCAGGCGGCGTTTGCTGCGACAACTCAATCTTCCCCGCATCCTTGCAGTGTGTGTAACTATCTCCCAAGCCGACAGGCGGCTTGCCGCAAAACGAACAGGGCCGCTTGACCGCTGGCATAATGCACTTCACCTTCAGGTCTATCCAGATGTACGAATGTGCTTAGCATCCTAATGGAGTTTCGCCCATTCGTGCGGCTGAGGTCTACCTTGGCGTCAATTTCTCCCCGGCTAATCTACGCGAACTGGCCATTGCCTTGTTTGAACTGCGCGCCCAAGCGCTTTCCGGCGGTAAGCATAAATCAGCCAGGCAAACAGCAAACATGGTGCAAAGAGCAACGCCTCATACGCACTAATTTCCAAGGCGCGCCGCAGTACCGGCGCCAGCGGTTCGCTACCCGGATAAAAAGCGAAATAATCAAACAACCCGAAGCGCAGCTTCTCATCGGAAAGTGGCCAATACAAGGCCGCGCCGCCAAATTCTTTGCGCACCAGCATATCCAAAACGCCATGCGTAAGAGTGGCACTGCTGTAACTCAAAACTTCGCTGAAGCGCCAACGCCGCCCGGCCCTGCGCCAACCGGCCAAAACCACCCCCACACATAGCGCGAAGAAAACCGAATGGGTCATGGCGCCGTGCGCCAAGTTTCCCCAGTCCAACAGCCAAACGAGGGCCAAATCCACATCTGGCAATAGGCCCAAGGCCGCCCCCAAAAACAGCGTTTGCCCCAAAGACAGTCTGTCCCCCGGCACACGCAGCGCCAGCAATACACTGGCGCCCACGATTCCATGCGCAACTGGCAATGGCACTGCTCATCCTTCCTCTACAAGCCAATCCAAAAGGCCGCTACAGCCAATACAAAAGGGTGACTAATTGCCATAAGCAAACACCAGTCACCCCTGCACCTAGTCCAATTGTCCCGTCCCAGACCCACCTTAGCGCGCGCGGCCAGCTTCGACGCGCTCTTCGACACTGCGATAGTACGAGTAGTGGCTGCTGTAGCCTTCTTTCTTCATATCGAAGTTATTCAGGACTACCCCAAAAATCTTGGCTCCAACATTGACCAATTCCTGCCGCGCCCGGCGCACGATGTCGCGCGTGCTACGGCCCGATTGCACGACCAGGA
>JANOWX010001153.1:0-4106 GCA_031418175.1 Acidobacteriota bacterium
TTGTCCTTTGATGGCCTCGACCGCGATCTTGGCCTTCAGTTCCGCACTATAGGTTTTGCGCTGTTTTTTCATGTTGGTTCCTCAAAGAGCGGCAGCGATTTTACACCTTAAGTGCTGGTCTAGTTTTCGGGGTACATCATAGAGAGAGCTGTTGTGCTTGAGTCCTTCGAGACACCTGAAGAAGCCTACTTGCTGGAGCTTGTTGATGAATCTGGCACTTCTTCAAGAATTGCTGATTGGGTAAAGCCTACTCAGTTTGCCACTCCACAAGAACTCGCCAGTGGTGAATTTGAGCAAGGACTTAATCTATACGAAGCTGGCGATTTAGCTGGCGCTGAGCGAAAATTTCAAAAGGCTTTTAGCTTGGAACCGGGTTACAAGCATTTATTTATTAGCACAATCCTCAGTAGTCACGAGAATGACTGGGAAGCACATATCATCCCATTACGATTACTTTTCAAGATTGATCCTAACTACGAATATGCACGCTTAAATTTAGCGATTGCCTATCTGAACTGGGGAATTCAAAAAACTATTGCTGCTGAGTTGGTTGAAGCAATTTTGCTGTTCCAAAGGTCTCTAACCTTAGAATCAAACTCGCACATTACTGAACGGGCCAGGAAAAATCTGGCAGGTGCTTATACCCTGCTAGGAATACAAAAGCACCAGAAAGGTGATTTTGAGAATGAAAGAGGCCTTATGAAAATGGCCCTGGCAATTTATCCTAGCAACTCCAATAGACAGAATGTTGGAATATCCAGCGTTCATTTAGCTCGCCAAAAGTTAGATCAAGGGAATTATGATTTGGCCGTGTCAGCGTTCGAAGAAGCCCAAGAATCTGGCCTAATTCTTCCAGAACCACTGAACGATTATGGCGTGGCTTTGGCTCACTTAAATCGTTTGGCCGAGGCAAAACGCTCTTTTGAACGTGCGCTTGAGTTAGCTCCCGGAAATATAGTAATTCGAGCTAACCTGCTCACTTTATCAAATACAACCCATAGAAAAGAATTCAGAAAGTCACCCTTTTCTCCTGAGACATTAAGACTGCAAAACTTTCCTAGCTCTATCTTGCGTCCGCAGGAATATCAATTAGAAGCGGCATGAAGTCTTGCTAGACAACCCGTCAGTCATCAAGTACATTCCTGTTTACTTCACCATCAATCAGCGCAGGAAATCATTCAATATGTTACGCGCAGGCATCGTCGGATTGCCCAACGTCGGCAAATCCACCCTCTTCAACGCGCTCACCTCGGCCCAGGCCGAAGCGCAAAACTTCCCGTTCTGCACCATTGATCCGAACATCGGCATCGTCGAAGTGCCCGACGCGCGCCTGCAAGCGCTGACCGAACTGGTCAAGCCGCAACGCACTGTGCCCGCCACGGTCGAGTTCGTAGACATCGCGGGCCTGGTCAAAGGCGCTTCGACCGGCGAAGGGCTGGGCAACAAATTCCTCGCCAACATCCGCGAGACCGACGCCATCGTCCACGTCGTGCGCTGTTTTGAAGACCCCGACGTGATTCACGTGATGGGCGCGGTTGACCCGGTGCGCGACCGCGAAGTGATCGAATTGGAACTCGCGCTGGCCGATCTCGCCACCGTCGAAAAGGGCCTCGACCGCGCCAAGAAGGTCGCCAAATCCGGCGACAAAGACGCGCTGCAGCAGATTCCTGTCTTGGAAAAAGCCTTGCAGTTTTTGAGTGATGGCACGGCGCTTTGGAAAGCCGGAATGGATGCGGACGAACTGGCCGTGTTGAAATTGCTGACGCTGCTGACGACCAAACCGACGCTTTACGCCGCCAACGTCAGCGATGACGAACTGACGGGTGCAGAGGGCGCGCACTTAAAAGCCCTGCGCGCGGCGGTCAAAGCCAGCGGCGAGCACGCCGAGATCGTCCCCTTCTCCGCCAAGATTGAAGCCGAACTGAGCGAGCTTCCAGCCGACGAACGCACCGAGTTTCTGGCCTCACTCGGCATCGAATCCGCCGGCCTGGATCGCTTGATTCGCGTGGCTTATTCGCTGCTGGGCCTGCAAACCTATTTCACCGCCGGTGAAAAGGAAGTGCGCGCCTGGACGATTCATCAGGGCGACACCGCGCCCAAAGCCGCCGGCGTGATTCACAGCGATTTCGAGAAAGGCTTCATCCGCGCCGAAACGGTCGCCTTCGACGACTTCATCAAATGCGAAGGCTGGAAGGGCGCGAAAGAAAAAGGGCAGATGCGTTCGGAAGGGAAAGAGTATGTGGTGAAGGACGGCGACGTGCTGCTGTTCCGCTTTAACGTCTGAGGTCTGAGGTCTGAGGTCTGAGGTCTAGCCCAGCTTAATTCCCACCTTCGGTTTGAACTTCTCGTCGTGCAGGATGACGTTGTCAATCAGCCGCGTCTTGCCGAAATACACCGCCAATGAAAGCAGCGTCGCGCGGCCCGTCATATCGTCCAACGGAGCGAGGTGCTCGGTGTCGGTGGCCGCGATGTAATCGAGCCGCGCCAGCGGTTCCAGTTCGAGTTCTTTGCGCATCGCTTTGATCAGCCTGGCGGCCTGGCGTTCCCCATCCGTAAAAAGCGACTCGGCCTTTTGCAACGCGCGTGGCAGCACGGTGGCCGCTTGCCTTTCAGCGGGCGAGAGAAAGTCGAAATGCGAGGAAAGCGCCACGCCGTCGGCATCGCGGATGGTGGGACTGACGATGATCTCGACCGGCGAGTGCAGATCGCGCGCCATCTTTTTGGCGATGATGGTCTGCTGCGCGTCTTTCTGCCCCATAAAAACGAATTTCGGCTGCAGCAGATTGAAATAGATCGTCAGCACCGTCGCCGCGCCGCGAAAGTGATCGGGCCGCGCGGCGCTCTCCAATTCTTCATCACGCACTTTCACTTCGACCCAGGTCGCAAAGCCCGGCGGAAACATCTCTTCGGCGCTGGGCGCAAAGACATACTCCACATCCAGTGGGAGCAACAGATCGGCATCGCGCGCCAGATCGCGCGGATAATCTTCAAACTCCTGTTGCGTTTTGAATTGATGGGGGTTGACGAAGATGGTCACGATGACCGCATCAGTCAGGCGTTTAGCCTCGCGCACCATATGCAGGTGGCCTTCGTGCAAAGCGCCCATCGTGGGCACCAGGCCAATAGTTTTGCCCTCGGCGGCCAAACGGGCAGCCAACGAATGCAAGCGGGCGGCGCGGGTGACGATTTCCATATGCGGTTCTGCGATCGTTGCTGGTTCGGATGAATCTCTCTGGCGGCGGCTGATTATATGCCCGCCTCTTGGCATTGCAACCGCAGGCACTCGCCGCCACTCGCCGCCACTCGCCGCCACTCGCCGCCACTCGCCTCCGCCCGTCACCTTCCGCAAAAAAATCGTAACTGCTCAGCCTAGCGAACACAGGCAACTTGCTGCGGCTCGCGCACTCGGACAACGAAGACGAAGGAAACCAACTCATTCCTGATTCGTGACGCTTTTTTAAGAGACCAGTCGTCAGAACTGAGGAACCAGTTAGGGCGTGCCGTCAGTGTGCGCCAGCGTTGGTATCTGGCGTGCGCCGTGTCCGTAGCCCGACCCCGTGAGCGAGGGCTATTTCGGCATTGGACGCAACGGCGTTACCGAACCCCATCAAAATATTCTTGAGCTAGCCCTTGCTCACGGTCGGGCTACGGACACGAGGTCGCACTCATCTGCAAATCGCTATAAGTTACACGCACTTGCTAAACCCGCAATCCCGACACGTATAGCAACTCGCCGTGTACTCCAAACTCCCACTCCCGCATTCCGGGCACGCCGTCATCCGCGCTTTCGCATTCGGGCCAGCCGCAGGTGTCGGCGTTGCTTCCGCCTTCACCGCAACTACAGGCTGGGCAGCCATTGCCTGTTTAGCCGCGGCACGGGCCGAATCGGGCTGATTCAGCAAGCGGCGTTTGGTCACCATGATGCATTCGGCGACGGCTTGTTCGGTCGAGGTGCAGAGGCGTTCGTTGAACCAGACCGAGTGGTTGCCGATGACTTTGGTCAGGCTGGCGGCGACCTCATCGGCTTCGAAACCGCCGCGCAGCATCTTCGAGGCGAGCAGGCCGACCGAGACCGAGAGGCCTGCGCCGGTGGCGAAGACTTCGAG
>JANOWX010001154.1:0-4155 GCA_031418175.1 Acidobacteriota bacterium
CCCCCCCCGCCTTGCGCCCCCCGGGGCGCAAACCCCCCCCCCGCAAATCTGGTTTAATCCTTCAATTTTTTGGCTTTTTTGGGGCGCCCCCCCCCCCGCCCAAACCCAATACCTACACCACCCAACACCTGATGCTGACGCGCGCCGCCGTTCGCGAGTGTCGGGCTGGCGTGGTTCGATGGCTATGTCTGCACCCAACATCCAAATCGAAGACCTCTTGGCCCTGGCCGAGGCCTTGCGCGGCGCGGGCTTTGCCATCGGCGCGCAACAATACATCACCGCGCATGAGTTGTTGGACAGGCTGGCCGCCGCCAAACAATTGCCTGACGACCCGCGACAGTGGCGCACGTTGTTGGGGCCGCTGTTCTGTTCATCCAAACGCGAACAGCAGGAATTCACCGCGCACTTTCAGGACTGGTTGCAGCGGCGGCCCCGGCTCAGCCAAGCGGCGCAGGAAGCGGCACAGCGTAATGAAGCAACTGAAACAGTGCACCCAGACGTGCGTAGCTCGGCCCGCACGCGACAGTGGTTGCAACTTGGCCGCCTGTACGCAGAACTACGCGCGCGGCTGCAACGTCCACAAGTCAAAGTTGCGTTAGTCACTGTGTTGGTGTTGGCGAGCGCAATTGCTTGTCTCAGCGCCAAGACTGCACAGACGTTGGCGGGCAAGGTGATTGACAGCGAGACGCACACGCCGATCACGTTTGCCAATGTCATCTTTGCCGATGGGATGGCCTATACCAATCGGCAAGGCGAATTTGAACTGGTCTATCACGCGCGCAATTTCGATTGGTTCTGGCGGCGCCGCACCGACCGCGCGCTGGCTTCAAACAACAGTTACGAACCGGCGGTTTCACAGCCTGTGCTGTTGCATCAGCCCACGCGGCAAACCATCACGCTGAAACGCTATCAGCACATTCCAGCGCCAAAATTTGATTTGGCGGATGCCACGCCGACGCCGTGTCCCAATCCTCCGTGCGACATTGAGCAAGTCAACAAAATCCTCTGGCCCACCTTCGTTCCGCTGTTGCTCTATGCCGCCTGGTTGCTCTGGCGTTGGTGGCAGCGCACGTTGGTGGCGCAACGCTTTCGCACCAGCGGGACGCCGAAGCTGCGGCAGCTCAAGCTGCAAGGGGGCGGCGTCAAGCTCTTCGATTCGCCCGCCTTTCAGCGCGCGCTGATTGATTTGCGCCGCCATCGTCACGTCGAAGCGAGCGACCTTGACGTGGCCGCGACCATTCGCGCGACGCTGCGGCGGGGCGGCTTGTTTACGCCCAGTTGGGGCAGGCGGCGCGCCTTGCCCGAATATCTGTTGCTGATCGAACGCGCCAGCGCCCACGACGAACAGGCGCGCGTGGGCGAGGCGTTGGCCGAATGTTTGAAGGCCAGCGACATCGGCGTCGCGCCATATTATTTTCAGGGCGACGCGCGCACCTGCCGGCCCTACACCTTTGAGGGCGAGGCGCGCGCCACGCTGCGGCCCGCGCCGTTTGCGCCGGGTGTGACGTTGGGCGAATTGGTGGCGCGGCATCCTGAACATCGCTTGTTGATCTTCGGCGACGGCGCGGAGTTTTTCGATCCCTTCACCGGCGCGGCCCAGCGTTGGTTGGAAGAGTTTGCGCAATGGCCCGAACGCGCGTTGTTGATGGCTGTCGCGCCGCGCGCCGGTGATTACCGCACCGAGGTTTTGCGCGAACACGAATTTCTGGTGCTGCCCGCCGATGAAGCGGGTTTCGAGGTGCTGACGGCCTGGCTCAACACCGGCCTCAATCTGGAAGAGCAGGCCGAGGCGCGCCGCAGTGCCGCCGCAACCTTGCCCGCTTTCATCGCCGAACGCCCGAAACGCTGGTTGGAAGCGGCGGCCCCGCCCGTGGCCGAGATTGCGCCGTTGTTGCAACACCTCAAGACTTATCTGGGCGACGCGGGCTGGTTGTGGTTGCGGGCCTGCGCGGTTTATCCGCAACTGGCTTGGGAACTGACGCTCTATCTGGGCGCGCGGCTGGGCCTGGGTACGCAGCGCTTCCAGCGTGCAGGCGTGGCGTCGGGCAGACTGATGCCGCAGGAAAACCCTTCGGCATCACCCGGTCTGACATCACGACCGCACGCTGGAAGCGCTGCGTACCCAGGGCCGCACGTTGAACAGGCCGCGGCCGTGTTGCGGCTGGTGCGGCTGCCGTGGTTCCGCTACGGCGTCATGCCCGATTGGTTGCGCGGCGAATTGATTGCGCGCTTCACGCCGCCGGAACAAACGCGCGTGCGCCGTGTGATCGAAGACCTGTTGGAGCACGTGCGCACCGCAGCGGGGCCGCTGGAAGTGGCGACGCGGCCAAGTGCTGATGAAGACGCCGAACCGCGTTGGTGGCGGCGCTGGTTCAACGCCGTGGCCGAACCGTTGCGGCGCTGGTGGCGGCGGCGCGCGTTGTATCGCTGGTTGCAGGGGCAACCGCCCGAGAGCCGTATGCGCGATTATGTGCTGCTCAGCTTCCTGGCCGGGCGGCGGCTCAGACCGCTCAGCGTGCAAGCGCCGCGTTGGTGGGAGCGTTTGTTGTTTGAAGACGGGCAGCGCGCGTTGGGTTTGAATGCAGCGACGTGGGGTCTGGTGGCGCTGGCGTTGGCGGCTGTGTGTTATGTGTTGTTTTATGTTGTGCCGATGTGGCGGCTGCCTGATCCCTTGCCCATCGGCGCGCCAGCCGTGACGCCCCCGACGGTGAATCCGCGTTTGTTTGAAACGCCATCGCCCACGCCTGTGCCGACGCCGACGCCGCTGGTGGTGGATACAGTGCCGGGCGGCTTTGTCGTCAGGCTGCCCAACGGCGTGACGCTGGATTTGGTCAATCTGCGCGGCGATGAATTCACGATGGGTTCGGCTAAGTCTGAGTTCGATGACGAAAGGCCCGTACATCAGGTGCGCGTGGCGGCTTTTGCGATGGGCAAGTATGAAGTCACGCAGGCGCAATGGCGCGCGGTGATGGGCAGCTTGCCGGATGTCAGCTTCAAAGGCGACAACCGTCCGGTGGAATCGGTCTCGTGGAATGACGCGGTGAAGTTCTGTCAGCGCCTGTCGCAATTGACCGGCAAGCAATTTCGTTTGCCCAGTGAAGCCGAATGGGAATATGCGGCGCGGGCGGGCACGACGACGGAGTACAGCTTTGGCGATGACGAAAAACTGCTCGATCAGTATGCGTGGTTCGGTAATAATTCCGGCAGCCAGACACATCCAGTTGGCACGAAGCTGCCGAACAAGTTTGGCCTTCACGACATGCATGGCAATGTTTGGGAATGGTGCCAAGATTGGTACAGCGAGAACTACTATGCCGAATTGGAAAAGCAAGGTGTGGCAAACAATCCGCGCGGGCCAGGCAAAGGCCAGTACCGTGTGTTGCGCGGGGGCTCGTGGATCATTCAATCTACTATCTGCCGTTCCGCCGGCCGCGTCATCTACGGCACGCCCGGCAACCGTGACCTCAATGTCGGTTTTCGTGTGGTGGTGTCGGCGAGGACTCCGTAGCCCTTGGCGCTTGTGCTCTTGTGCCCTTTGTGGCGCGTAACGAAGTGGAGCGCCACCGAAATTTTTTGCGTTTTTGGTTTTTTGAAGAGAGTTTGCTTGTCTCACGCAACGGCGTGAGCGGGCAGATGTGGGGCATGCGCGGTGTGTTGCGCGGGGGCTCGTGGATCAATCAATCTACAAACTGCCGTTCCGCCAACCGCAACAACAACAACACGCCCGGCAACCGTAACAACAATATCGGTTTTCGTGTGGTGGTGTCGGCGAATACTCTCGATTGTCAGAGTCGGCGCAAGTTGCTTGCGCCGAGCGCACACGCAGAGAGTCCAGCGCGTGTTCCAGCGAGGCGGGTGACCGCTTCCGAAAATAAACCGAGCCTGGGCGGGCTGGTAGGCCGCAAGGTGCGAACGTCAGTTCAGGCTCATCGTTGCCTTTCTGTTCGACAAGCTGCCAGCTTGTCGAAGCCCCGGCAGTCACCCCAGGGTGTCCGTCAAAGTTTTGCGTCAGCGCAACGTCGGGAAAACAGACCGCACGGCAACGGTAGCGCAACCTGCCGAGGTTGCGCGGCTGTATCAGTCGAACATTGAGGGCGCGCGCAAAAATGAATGTGTTTGCTGTTGAAGCCGCGCAACCTCGGCAGGTTGCGCTAC
>JANOWX010001155.1:0-6793 GCA_031418175.1 Acidobacteriota bacterium
GACTGAGCTTAGCTTCGTGCAAATAAAAAATAGCGAGCAGGCTTTCGGTTGAAAGCCTGCGCGCTATTTTTGTTTTCAGCAAATTACCGTGCGCCATTCGCGGGAGCAGCGCCAAGATTGGCTGGTGTTTTCGGCACCACCCTCACGCTGACCGGATTGGCCTCGCGCCCTTCGACCCAGAGCGCGACATGCAACATTTCCTGTTGCTGCAACTCCTTCGGCAATTCGACATTGAGTTGATCCAAGCCGTAACTGCCCGCCTGTGCGCCGACATAACGAACCTTGACCGGCGTGCCATTGACGCGCACTTCGACGTTTTTGATGTTCGAGCAATTGCGCAACCCGGTGCCGTACAAGACCAACTGCCGCTGGTCATCAAGCGGCCCGTTGGCAGCTTTGCCAGCATCCAGCGCGTGCGTCGAACTAGCGGCCAACGACGCAAACGGATAATAGGCGCTCTGCTTGGCCGTCTCATTCGCCCGCAGTTGCCCATCGTTGACGATGGCGAATAGGCCCGGGCTAACGCGCTCGACATTGACCGTGCCGCTGGCAATCAGTTGGTCGCTATTCAAAATCTCGACCGTCGCATTCCCCGGCTGGGTCTCGGCAGGCACGACGTAGTGAATCTGGCCTGGCGCGACCGAATAGAGCCGCGCGAGCTTACCGTTGACCGTGACCGCAGTCCCGCACAACGAAGTCGGCAAGGGCAGCGTATTCGCCACCACCGTGCACGCGCTCAGCCCCGCGCCCGAAGCGATGGCGATGGATTCCGGCGCCACGGTGTTGGTTTGTGTGGCGGCATTGACCGTCGCCACGTTAATCAGGTAATGCAGCGGCACTTCCATCGTCCCGTCAACGTAACTGCCAAAATCGGCGGCCCAATACCAGCGCAACTGGCTGCTTGGTTCATAGGCCCGCGCAATCCCGATGACGCGATAGGCGGGATCAAGCAGTAATTTGTGATGTGTGGGAGAGCCTTTCCAAAGCTCGAAGATGCGGTCGCCGTCGTTGTAGCCAGCCGCCAGGTTTTCACCGCGGCTGCCTTTGTATCCATAACTGAAAGCGGCCATACGCGCGAACGGATCACGGCGGGCGCTGTCGGTGTGGCTCAGGTAATTCTTTTGCGCCATATCGCCTGACATCCATTCGGCACAACGGGTCAGGCTGTAAGAGACTCGCAATAGCGTCAACCCGCGCGCGGCGCGGTATTCGTTGATGCGGGTCAGCAGCGAGCGCTCCTCGACGTCTAACATCGATGATGATGAAGACGAAGTGGAAGCGCCCAGAGATTGGGACTGTGCGGCGCTGTTTGCGAGACATAGGGACAGTAAGAGTCCAAGCGCAAACAGCGGCCTGATACGCGGGGTCAAGACCGGCACTCCTCTCAATACAAATTGAATTGTGGTTCTCTCGGTAAACGTCTGCCTGTCGCTCGTCAGGCATTACTCTGCTAATCGAGTCGCGATTGGAGGGGATGAAGTTGACGCGCCAGTGAAGAGGAAACGCGCGCAAGTATACCGTGCATAGAACCGGGGGGAACTTGCCGACTTACTTGCTGAACAACTTAGAGCAACTATCTTTTATCTTTTTGTCTTGTCTTTGCTTGATTGCAGATGCCAACCGCCCGCATCTGCTAGGGAATGACGTAAAGGTTTTTAGCACACGGCCTAGTATCGGTCAACCACCAATGTCGTATTTAATGTTAGAAGATTTACGCGCTTGATATGAACAATTCATACTCAAAGCCTATTCACCACGTTATGTAGTGTACCTATCATCAACTAAATCAAATCGGCTGCAAAAATGGCACACTTCGCGCATATGACCTTTGTAATAGCGCGGCTCGTCGTAGCTCAGGATACTGCGCCCCGTCGGCAGAAACGTGAGGGCAACAAATTTGCAGCGCGCTTCTGCCAGGCATCAACCACGAAAGCGGCGCAATGACGCCGCTGCTTACAGACGGAAAGAACAAAAGGAGATTTCAAAATGAAACTGATTGCTTTGCTGAAAACCCAGATCGTGAAAATGAGCTTGCTGAGCTTGCTGAGTGCCCTGCTGTTGACCGGCGCCGCACTGGCGCAGGAGGTCAAACGCGACCAAGCCAAAACCGGCCAGGCCGCCGAAGCTGCGGACGATACCAAGCTTTGGCCGAAGCTTGATTTTGGCGCTACTGAGACACTGACGACTGAGTCATTATTGACGGCGGCCCCGGGCGCAGCAACTTTTGGCGCATCATTGACCGTGCAAGTGGATCATAGCTATTGCCGCACCGGCGGCGTGCAATGCTTCCTGCCGGGTCAAGCGCCGGGCGACCTCAATCGCAATCCGGTGCGTTTGGGCATACAGGTGCTCAACGGCGGCGTGCCGGTGTTGGGGCTGACGGATGCCGACATTGATGTGTTCAATCCATTCGTGCCTGCAGGCGGTTCGGCCATTAGCCAAATCGCGTGTGCATCTTGCTTCCAACCGGCAGGCAATGGCATTTACACGATCTTCGTGGCGCCTGCCTTAGGCCAGACCTGGAAGCCCGGTTCCTACTTCATGCAAGTGCGCGTCAACGTGGGCGGAGTCATCCAACGCGCGCTCGCGCAAATCGAGGTGTCCTTCTAATTCCAGCCCCACCACCGGCGTTGCCCCACACCACGCCAGGCAAGCGCGCAGAGCATCTCGCAAGGAGGCTCTGCGCGCTTGCTGTTTTTCAGCCAGCTAGACCGGGTTGCAGACGGCTGTTATGATCCCGCCCGTTCGATCAACCAGCATCACCAACAAGGCGCGACATCGTATGAACACCTCCACCCTCGCGCTGAGCCGCAAAAGCGGGCTCGGCGCAATCGAGCAAAATCTGCTGCTGCTTTCGCTCGCGTGCAGCGCCCTCTATTTCGTCACGAAAAGCTGGCAGCCTTTTCCCGGCAGCGTGGTATTGAAAGGGCTGTGCATCGCGCCGCTGGCTGTGATTGCCTTTCGCTTGTTGCCCTCGCCCAACCATCTTCTGCTGGGCGGCGCATTGGCGTTTTCGACGCTGGGCGACATCTTCTTGGATTTACGCGGAATGTTCGTACAAGGGTTGAGCGCGTTTCTGATCGCCCATCTGCTCTATGCCGCGCTGTTTGTGTACAACTGGCGAAGGCCCGTGCGTTTGAGCGCGAATCAGCAGATTTCGCTGGCCGCCTTGTCGTTTTTCAGTCTGGCGCAAACGATGTGGTTGTGGCCGGGCCTGGGCCAACTGGCCGTGCCGGTGGCGTGTTATATCGGCGCAATCACGTTGATGGTAGCCTCGGCCATCATCGGGCGCTTCCGGCAAAGCTGGATTGTCTGGGGCGCGCTGCTGTTTTTGATTTCCGACACGCTGATCGGCATCAGCAAATTCAAAACGCCGGTGCCCTTGCGCGAATATCTGGTGTGGGCGACTTACTATCTCGGCCAGTGTGGCATCGCGCTGGGATTTTTACGCGAGCAATTGGAGCAGGACTAAAGATCGCATGAGAACTGACCCGTTTCTGTTCACCGCTGACGACTGGGCGCAACTCTTCGTGCACCGCTGGTTGCCCGATGACGAAGACGACACCAAAGCCGTCGTACACATCGCGCACGGCCTGGCCGAACACGGCGCGCGCTATGAACACGTCGCCGAATTTCTGACCGACAACGGCTATGCGGTCTACGCCAATGATTTCCGCGGCCACGGGCGCACGGCCCAGCGGCCCGATGAATTGGGCCATTTCGCCGACGCCGAAGGCTGGCAACGCATCGCCACCGATCTGGTGCAGATGTGCGCCGAAGAGAAGCAGAAATACGAAGGGCTGCCGCTGATCCTGCTCGGCCACAGCCTGGGCTCGCAATTGGCGCAGCAGATGGCCTATGAACAGGGCGACCTGTTTGATGCGATTGCGCTCTCCGGCCCGAATGGCAAAGTCAGCGCGCTCGTCCCCATCGGCAAATTCCTCGCGCGTGTCGAACGGCTGCGGCTGGGCAAACGCGGGCGCAGCCGCTTGCTCAATCGTCTTTCCTTCGACTCTTTCAATCAAAGCTTCGCGCCCAATCGCACGCCATTCGACTGGCTCTCGCGCGATGCAAAGGAAGTGGATCAATACGTCAACGATCCGCTCTGCGGCTTCAGCACCTCGACGCAATCGTGGGTAGACATCCTCGACGCGATCCCCGAAATCGCCCGGCCAGAGAACCGGGCGCGCATCCGCAAAGATTTGCCCCTATATCTTTTCTCCGGTCATCGCGATCCGGTGAACGAGTTTGGCAACGGGTTGGAAGCGCTGGTCGCGGCCTATCGCCAGCACGGCGTGCGCAGCATTCGCCATAAACTTTACCCGGAGGCGCGGCACGAAACCCTCAACGAAACCAACCGGGCCGAGGTGCTGAACGATTTGCTGGATTGGTTGAATCTGGTGGTGATTCAGCTTGGCAACAAGATTCTGTCGCGATGAGACAGAGCTTCAGTCAGCTTCAATCATCCTCAACAGGCGCGGCGTGGCGGCCAGTCGAACGCGCGGAATTTTGCTGATACGCGACAAAGAGCAGCAACAAAGCGCGTGCCTCCTGCCGTCTGACGCGCCGGAAGTTCAGTCCAAACATCAGCAGAATCACCAACGCCAACACAAACATCGTCAGTCCCGCCGGATGCGTGAGCGTTTGGCAACGTAGCGCGATAACCAGACTCCCCAACAATCCTGTCCAACCCGCCCACAGCATTCCCGTGAAAAACCGCATGCGGGTCTCAAAAGTCTGGAAGTAATCAAAGCCCATCGCCGTCCCCACACACAACGCATCTTTCCAGTAGTTATAAACGGGCAGCGGCACCCCGTTGGTTAAATCAGGCAATTGGATTTTATCAAGCCGTGTGGCAGCGGCATTGTCGGACAAGGTCTGCACGGCATCACGCAATACGTCGGGGTAAGGAAAACCGCCCGTGAAAGGCGGCAACATTCTTTCCGCCCATTCCACGCGAATCGCACGCACCAAATTACCCAGCAAATACGCGGCAAACAGCACGAAGACAAGCCAGGCCGGGCGCTGTTGCAACTGGTCTGCCAGCCCTTGCAACACCGCCCAGAGCGATGCCGTCTGGTTATCCGTGCGATAGACCGCATAAACAAAAGTGAAAATGACAAACCCTGGCGGGAGTACGGCAAAGAGATCGCTCTTGTTGAACTGGCTGACAATTTTTTCCGCAGGCATAGCTTTGCTCCGTCAGGCTCACGACTCAGCGGGCTGGTCGAATTTCAGTTTGCGCAGGATTTCGCTGGCGCTGTAAATCGCCAGCAACCGTTTCGGCAACGGCAGGTCATAACCAATGGCGCGCACTGTATAGAAAAGCAACGCGGGCAAGTACTCCTCAAAAAATTCCGGTGGATTCGGTTCACCGCATTTTTGCCCTTGCACCTCAACCGCGGCTTGCCTGATGCAGCGCAATAATTCCCAACACAAAGCCGCGTTGTCCGCGTGGCAGCGCTTCGGCTGCCACTTCCCAGCCTCACCCAAGATGGCGTCGGCCAGCAAGCGTTTTTCCAACTCCCGCCAGAGCGGCAATTGCGTCGGCGAATGATCCAGCGCGGGCAAGGGATGTTTGGGCGCGTTCAATTCCTGCCGATCCAGCAGATAAAACTTGAGGTTGAATTCCAGCGAGGCCAGGTCTTGCACCGCGTGCCCCGCGTCCTGATACCACGGGAAATCAATCAGAAACGGACGCGCCTCTCTCAGCCAAAGCAAAATGTTGTTGGCATTCAGATCGCCGTGGACGGGCGAAACGACCACCTTCAATTCACGCCCTAACCAGCCAGCGACCGGCGTGCCCGGCGTCCATTCGATGAACCGGCGCACGCGTTGCACACGCGCGTCCCAGTCATCGAAGAAGTGTCTGCCAATCTCAGCATCACGGTCGGCCAGGAAGTTGAGGATGTTGCCTTTCGCCTGGCCGGGCAATTGATAGGGCGGCATCTGCGGATACTCTTTCGCAGGTCGGTCAGCGGCTTGCCACAAAATACGCGGTTCACGTTTAGCTTTGAGATACCAAATGTTCTTTAGCCAGTCGAGCATCGTTGTCAACAACTTCAGGCGTACCTCAATAGTGGAGCCTTGCTTAAATTGTGGTGGCGCATGCTGAGTCTTGGCTTGCAAACGCTCAGGCGAAGCCACGGTAACAGACTCTAAATCCAGAAAATGACCAAACCTTTCGCCCCCCAGAAAGCCATGGCAGATGGCATTCCAGCCTCCATATTCCACAATATAACTGGCAGGATCGCCTTTGGCTCTGCTCATATCCACTTCGATTAACTTCGTCATGCGGAGTGGATAGTCGTTTATGCTATTTTGTGCTTGGCAGTGCCGATAAACTTCTAAATCTAATTTCCAGCGATCAATTTTCGGTGAGAGCTTCAAAAAGAAATCATGTTCCTCACCATTCAGCATACGCGTACAAAGCTGGAAGATATGTAAGCCTGATTTAGCCTGTCTCAATTTGCTGACCAAGACAACTTCACCACCCAGCTTTAGGTTACGAATTAAATAACGAAGCACCTTTTCGCCTTTCTGCAAATTCCGCTCAAGGTCGAGTGCCCGAACTTGTTCACGTAAGACAGGGTCATCGGCTAGGCGAATCGCAGAGGATGGAAGCTCGCGTTTCAGGCGACCGCCCTTTTCCAGGGTCTTTGGGAATCGCCGTGTAAGCCCCCAATAACTTGTGGTCTTCAATGGGCAAATTCTTCATAACCATTTAAGTCGAGCCAGATGCGGCGAAACAGGTTGGGCAAGTTTTTGAGACCGTAACAACGGCGCTTGAGTA
>JANOWX010001156.1:0-7988 GCA_031418175.1 Acidobacteriota bacterium
TTCAGCCTGTCTGGGAGGTACCGGACACAGGCTGAAGCCTGAACTCCATGCTCTTTTGCTTCAGCCTGTCTGGGAGGTACCGGACACAGGCTGAGGACTGAACTCCATGCTCTTTTGCCGTTGCGTTGCCCCGCAGTCATAGGCGCACTGGGGGCGCACTGGGGGCGCACTGGGGTTGAGCCGGTACTTAGCACAGTCTTGTTTGAGACTTGCTTGAATTGGTTAGAGGGAAAGCGTGAGCGGGATTTGAGCAGTTAGAGCTTGATGGGGTCGCGGCTGTTGCTTTGCGCGGGCAGCTTGCCTTGCTGCGGTTTGAGGTCTTCTTCCAACTCTTTTTTGACTTGTTTGAGGTCTTTGGCGACGTCTTCGCACTTTTCCTCGATCACGGCGATTTTCTCAGGTGTGATTTGGGCGATGTCAACGAGGTCGAATTGTGCTTTATCGAGTTTCTTGCCCAGCTTCTCACGTTTTTCGGCGCTGACTTTGGGGGCGGCGGCCAGGTCGTTCTTTAGTTTTGTGATCTCATCGCGCAGGCTGGTCAGCAGCGTTTGTTTTTGCGTTTCACGTTCCAGTTGGATGCGCTGCCTGGCTGCTTCGGCCTCGGCGGTAGAGCGTTGCTGCTGGTTGAAGTACCAGAAGGCTGCGCCGCCGATGCCGGCGAGCGCAATGATCGTCAGAATCACGGGCAGGAACGAGAAGGCTTTCTGTTCGCTGTGTCCATTGCCGGCTGCCGCCGGACGGGCGGCATTATTCGTGTGTGGCTTGGCTGGCGCAATCTCTTCAGCACGGCTGGCCGTCCTGGCCGCCAATTCCTCTTCAAAATCACCGATTTCAAACACCGCCGTGATCGGGCCGACGCGGTCGGTCAGGTCGTTGGTCTGTTTGAGCGGGGTAGTGCGCGAGCGCAGCGCCGCAGTCGTCGGTGGAGGGGGAATGGGTGCGGCTAAGGCCCCGGTCGTTTTGGCGGTCAAATCACCGGTCAAGGCACCGGTGCGGGCGGGCGACTCGGCGCTTGCTTCTGCGGCGAGGTCGGGCCCTGTCGGGTCGGTAAGCTGGTCGGTCGTCGCCCCCAACGACCAATTGAGTTCGGTCGGGGTGTCGGGGGAACGCGCGATGCCTTGCGGTTCGATGGCGTCGCCCTCCGGCTGTTCCAGCGAACTGCCGGAAAATTGCGCGATAACGACGGTGATGTTGTCTTCGCCGCCGCGCTGATTGGCCAGCGTGATCAGGTTCTGGCAGGCGGTTTTGAAATCCGCCGATTCGTGCACGACCTGCAAAATCTCGTCGGCGTGCATTTTGCCCGACAGGCCGTCGCTGCACAGCACCAGTGTGTCCAGATGACAAAGCGGCAGGGTGTTGACCTCGACGTTGACGTTGATATGCGCGCCCAGGGCTTGCAGGATGACGTTGCGGTAACTGTGGGTCTCGGCTTCTTCTTCGGTGATCTGGCCGGCGTCAATCAATTGCTGCACCAGCGATTGATCTTTGGTGATGCGCGCGATCCGGCCTTTGCGAATGAGATAGGCCCGGCTGTCGCCGACCTGCGCGAAGTAGGCGTGACCGCTGTGCACCCCGACGCCGGTGAAGGTGGCGCCGAGACCTTTATGGGCGGGATTGGCCATGCCATCCGAATGGATGAGCAGATTGGCTTCTTCAATCGCCAGCCGCAAGCGTTCATGAAACGGCAACTGGCCGTAAACCTGGTGCGCTTGCAGTTGCAACATACGATCCCGCACGGTCTCGACCGCCAACCGCGAAGCGACTTCACCGGCCAGCGCGCCGCCCATGCCGTCTGAGACGGCCAGCAGCGAACCGTAATAGCCTTGTCCGAAGGTCAGCAATTCCGCGGGTTCTTCCTCGCCTGCGCTCCAACTGGTGCCAGTCGAAAGGTCGAGAATCAGAAAATTGTCTTCGTTGCCGCTCCGCACCATGCCGACGTCGGTTTGGGCATAGAGCGCAACATTGATGGTTGGGTGGTCTGCCATAGAAACTATGTGAGTCCGATTTGCCCGCCGTGCCACTTGAAAAGCGTTCAGTGCCGGCTTGCTAGATTCGTGCCAGTGCGCTGTCGAGATCGGCAATGATGTCTGCGACATCTTCGATGCCGACCGAAATCCGCACCAGACCGTCGGTGATGCCTAACCGCGCACGTTGTTCCGCGGGAACCGAGGCATGCGTCATACTGGCAGGGTGACTGATTAACGTCTCCACCCCACCCAAACTTTCAGCCAGCGCAGAGAGGCGCACATTATCCAATAGAGACCGCGCTGCCGCAAGCGAACCGGTCTCAAAGGCCAGCATGCCGCCGAAGCCGCTCATTTGCTGGCGCGCGCGCGCGTGTTGGGGATGTGAGGCGAGACCCGGGTAATAAACCTTCTTTACCTTGGGATGTTCGGTGAGAAAACTGGCGACACGCCGTCCATTGGCGTCGTGTTGTTGCATGCGCAGCGCCAGCGTCTTGGTGCCGCGCATAATCAAAAAGGCATCGAAGGGCGACAAAATCGCGCCCGCCGCGTTTTGCAAAAAACCGATACGTTCGGCGTCCGCTTCATTGGTCGTAATGGCAACGCCGCCGACGCTGTCGCTGTGGCCGTTCAGGTATTTGGTCGTCGAATGCACCACGATGTCGGCGCCGTGTTCGATGGGGCGCAGGAAATACGGGCTCATGAAGGTGTTGTCCACCACCAGCCGCAAATCGTGGGAATTGCAAATGGCCGCGATGCCCGCCAGATCGGCAATCGCCATCATCGGGTTGGTCGGCGTCTCGACAAATACCATGCGGGTTTCAGGCCGCAAGGCCGCTTCGACATTCAGGGCCTCGGTCGTATCCACATAACTGAATGACAGGCCGAAGTCTTTCAGCACGCACTCGAACAGCCGGTACGTGCCGCCGTAGGTGTTTGCAGAGACGATGACGTGGTCGCCGCCTTTGAGCAGCAGCAGCACGGTGTGGATGGCCGACATCCCGGAGGCGAAACAATGTCCGGCCACGCCGCCTTCCAAGGCCGCCAGATTGCGTTCGCACGCCAGCCGCGTCGGGTTTTGCGTGCGCGCATATTCAAAGCCCTTGTGCTGGCCCAGCGCGTCCTGAACGTAAGTGGATGTTTGGTAAATTGGGACCGCGACCGCGCCCGTCGTGGGGTCGGGGTCTTGGCCCGCGTGAATTGCTGTGGTTGCAAATGCCATATCAGGTTGAATGCTTGTTTGATGAATCCGCGCGGGCATATTAAAGACTCAACCCCGAAAATGGAAGTGCAAATTCCGGCGCGCCGCACTCAATGGCAAGAAGATAGCGCTGCCACGCCAATTCGGCTAAAATCCCATCGGCTTTTGCATGGCAATCCCCAAACTACAGATTGAGGCGGCAGAACAACACGCGCTGCAAACCGCCTGGCAAGAATTGGCGGGCACTGAGGCGGCGCTCTGGCAGGCCTTGTGCGACGCCTATTCCGAAGCGGCGCGCCATTATCACAATTTGGGCCACATCCGCGCCTTGCTGGGTTGGGCCGTTGAGTATCGCGTGCACTTGCAGGATTATGATGCAGTGCGGTTTGCCATCTGGTTTCACGATGCCGTTTACGATACCAAGCGGTTGGACAATGAGGAAAATAGCGCCGCGCTGGCCGTACAAGCCTTGCAAGACTTAAAAATATCAACGCCGGTGATCCACGCAGTCGAGACCATGATTCGGGCGACCAAAACGCATCAGCTTGGCGCACTCACGGGCGACGTGGCTTGGTTTCTCGATTTCGACTTGGCAATTTTGGGCAGCCCGCCGGAATTTTACCAAGCCTATAGCCAGGCGATTCGCCGTGAATATAGTTGGGTGCCCGGTCTGTTGTTTCGCCGCAAACGGCGCCAGGTGTTGGAAAGCTTTCTACAACGTGAGCAGCTTTTTTTTACGGCTGAAATGCGCGACAGGTTGGAAACCCAGGCGCGCCGGAATTTGCAGGAAGAGTTGAAACAATTGAATTGACGTTTTCACGCTAACCATTAGTCATTCCCCCCGAGGTCATTCGTGCAACAGCTTTGCCCCCAATGTCAGCAGCCCGCCCTCGACGGCCAGCAGTTTTGCGTGCACTGCGGCGCGGCGCTCAGCGGCCACCGCGCGCCGCACGAACCCACCCAAGTCGCGCTCGTGCCCAACCAAAAAAAGACCCCGCCAGACGAATTAACCGGACGCATCCTCGATGGCAAGTATCAATTGCAGGCGCGCATCGGCGCGGGCGGCATGGGCGCGGTCTATCAGGCGCGCCGCATACACATCGGCGATGAAGTCGCGGTCAAGGTGCTGCACGCGCATTACGTCAGCGAGGCCAGCGCCGTCGAACGCTTCCGCCGCGAAGCGCGCGCGGCCGCCATGCTGCGCCATCCCAGCGTCGTGGCCATTTATGATTTTGGCGAGGCGCGCGGCGCTGATCCGGCCTTTATCGTGATGGAGTTGGTCAACGGCCTTTCGCTGCGCGCGCTGTTGCAACGCGAACGCC
This sequence comes from Acidobacteriota bacterium, assembly GCA_031418175.1. Classification (GTDB taxonomy): domain Bacteria; phylum Acidobacteriota; class Blastocatellia; order RBC074; family RBC074; genus JACPYM01. Next base: position 4,488 of record JANOWX010001156.1, read on the forward strand.
GCTTGCCGCCCGAACGCGCGGTGGCCCTGATGCGCGAAATCTGTGCGGGCGTGGGCGCCGCGCATCGTCATAACGTCGTCCACCGCGACCTCAAACCCGACAACGTCATGGTGACTGCGCCTGAACACACGGGCGAATTCGAGAAGGTCAAAGTCCTCGATTTCGGCATTGCCAAATTGCGCGACCTGACGCCCGATCAGAGCCTGACACAAACCGGCGCGGTGCTGGGCACGCCGTATTACATGTCGCCCGAACAATGCCGCGGCGATGCGCTGGATGCGCGTTCGGATGTGTACAGCCTGGGCGCGATGCTTTACGAAATGATCGCGGGCCAGCCGCCGTTCACCGCGCACACGATTACCGGTGTCGTCGCCAAACATCTGACCGAAACGCCCGTGCCCATTGGCCGCCACGCGATCATCGGGCCGTTGCTCGAAGCTTCGATCATGCGGGCGCTGGCGAAAGACCCGAATTGGCGGCAGGCGGACGCGACCGCATTCACACGCGATCTGCAAGCCGCGTTGCAAACGTCCGGCCCGCCTGTCATTGACCTCGTGCCCGCCGCGCGCGTGGGCCAGCCCGCCGCTGTGCGCCAGCCCAGCGAACCCACGGTTGCTGTGCCGCCGCCCACACCCACTGTGCCGCCCAGTGCCGGGCCCACCGTGCCGCCCGCCACAGCGGCCACCAAGAAAACCGGCCAACTCATACCCCTCGCGCATCCCGAAACACTGCTGCCCTCGGCGGTCGAAACCACTGTGAAGCAGCAGCGCCGCCTGGTTTATTGGGCCAGCGTCGCGGCCACGGTATTGGTTATGTTGGCGGGTGTCGCCGCCTGGCTGGCTTGGAACGCGCAATTGTGGGCCAACAAAACGCCTGGCGCTGTGTCGCCGGCTTCGGTCATGCCGCCGGCCGTTTCGCCTACGACTGCTAACCTGGTGGCCACCACGACGGCCCCGGCGGATGAGACGGGGTACAGCGCCAAACCGCTCAGCGTCCCGCGCAGCGCCAGCGCCGAAGCGCTCTTGGTGGCGGGCGAGGCGCTGGCGGAAAAAGATTTGGCCGAGTTGGGCCTGGCTGAATTGCGCGTGTTGCGCAATGCGGTTTACGCGCGGCACGGGCGCGCCTTTGAAGCGCCGGGCCTGCAACGCTATTTCAGCAGCCGCCCGTGGTACAAAGCGAATGCCAGTTACAGCGATGAGTTATTGACGGACGCCGACCATGCCAATTTAGCCGTGCTTGAAGCCGCCGAACGCCAGGCCAAGCTGTCACAAGCCACCACCGCGCATGCTTCCAGCCGTTTGAGCGAACAGTTCGTGCCTGAAAACACCCGCGATGAGCGCGCCGAAACCGCCTGGGTCGAAGGCGTCAAGGGCCCCGGCATCGGCGAATGGATCGCCTTCACCTTCAAACCGCAGACGCTTCAATACCTAGAAATCTATCCTGGGTACGGCAAGAGCAAAGACCTCTTTTTCGCCAACCACCGGCTCAAACGCGCCACGCTGATCTTTTCGGACGGCACCCGCGCCGCCGTGCAGCTTTTCGATGAAATGCGCACGCAAACCGTCGCGCTGCCAGCCCCCGTGCACACCAGTTCGCTGCGGCTGATCATCGAAGAAGTCTTTCCCGGTTCACAATACGATGACACGGTGATCGCTGAGATAAGCTGGCGGTGAGTTGAAAAATCAAAAGGCAAAAATCAAAAGGGCGGAACGTGCTTTTCCTGATTTTTAATTTTTGATTTTTGCCTTTTGATTTTATGAATGTCGTCGCCCTCATCCCCGCTCGTTACGCTTCTACGCGCTTGCCTGGCAAACCCTTGCTGGACATTGGCGGGATGCCGATGATTTTGCGCGTCGTTCAGCGCGCGCGCCAGGCCGCTTCCATTCAACGCGTCATCGTTGCCACCGATGATGCGCGTGTCTTTGCTGCCGTCAAAGCGGCGGGGGAAGAGGTGTGGATGACCTCGCCCGATCATCGCACTGGCACTGACCGGCTGGCCGAAGTCGCCGCACAACTCGACGCCGGCATCATCGTTAACGTCCAAGGCGATGAACCGTTGATCGAACCCGCCACCATTGACGCCGCCGTCGCGCCGCTGCTCGCTGACGATGCAATCGTGATGAGCACGACCTGCGAGCCCATCGAATCCGCCGCCGACCTGCTCAATCCCAACGTCGTCAAGGTCGTCACCGATGCCGCCGGTTTCGCGCTCTATTTCTCGCGCAACCCAATCCCGTATCCGCGCGCCGAAGCCCAAACGCACGGCTCGTTGGAAGCGGCCTTGCACGCGCAGCCGGAATTACTCGCCCGTTATTTCAAACACACCGGCCTGTACGCCTATCGCCGCGAATTCCTGTTGCAGTACGCCAAGCTGTTGCCGACGCCGCTCGAACAGACGGAACTGCTCGAACAGTTGCGCGCGCTCGAACATGGTTACCGCATCCGCGTCGTGCAGGTGCAACAGCGTTCGATTGGCGTGGATACGCCGGAGGATTTGGCATTGGTGCGGTTGTTGTTGAAGTGAATTGGTTGAATTGAAGCGACTGGCACGGCTTAAAGCTGCTCCGGGTCAATGCCCAGTTCGCGCAGTTTGGCCGCCAGCTTCGCGGCCCGCCCGGCCTCGTGCGTGGCGCGCTCGGTTTCGCGTGCGGCGCGTTCATCCGCCGTCAACAGCAACTCGCCCTGCCGGTCGCACCAGCGCAAATAGGTGTCTTCCTTCTGCTCAAAGCTGCCGTGCCACAGTTTCAGCCCCAAGCCCAGCACGAGAAAGTACGCTTCGCGTTGTGGCTGATAAACGCCGTCACGCAACACTTCGCCTTTCAGATAGCGGTCCGGATCGAAGACCACGTAATAGCGGATACCCATCGCGGCGTAGCGATTATTCTTCTTGCTGATCTCGCCGCCTTTAGTGTTGGAGACAATCTCCAGCACCAGTTCCGGGAATTTACCGTACTCCCAATAGAAGTAGGCCTTGTTATTGCGCCAGTGTTTCGGGGCCGCAACATCCAGGCTGACGAAGATGTCCGGCGCGATCCCGCCTTTGTGCACGGAGTCGAAGATGCCGACATTGGCAGCCGCCCAGAAGCCGCGCGGCTGCTTACGGTTTTTCGTCAGCGGCGGCGGCGTCCACGAACTGTAGAGCGTTTGCGCTAATAAACGTTGCTGTTTTTCAGAGAAGGGATTGTCCACGGGTTCATCGTCCTCCGTGATGAGTTTGGCCTCGGCGGCGCGCAGGGCGCGGAGCGCGGCTGGGTCGAGTTTCAATTCCCGGCCAGGGCGGGCAGCAGTGCCAGCAGTGCCAGCAGTGCTGGGTTTGGTTTTGGTTTTGGTTTTGCGCGCGGGTTGGGCCGGTGTGGCCTTGATCAGCGTTTTGGCTTTCACTGCGGCGTGTGACATAGCTTGGTTCCTCGTGAATCGAAGTTGGCGACGCGCGTAGTCTAAATCAGAACAACCAAGTTTGGAACACTGGTAGAAAATGCAGCACTGGCGACCAGGCGTTTA
>JANOWX010001157.1:0-16907 GCA_031418175.1 Acidobacteriota bacterium
GACGAATGGGGATTGAGTGAAACGCGCCCTTAACGCCCTTAACGCCCTTAACGCCCTTAACGCCCTTAACGCCCTTAACGCCCTTAACGCCCTTAACGCCCTTAACGCCCTTAACGAATGACGGCGCGCACGGCATTGGCCGCGCGGCCATCCACGGTCAGCAGCACCTCAACTTCGCCTCGCCCCAACAGCGAACGCGGCACACGCGCATTGACCTGATCCAACCCGGCCAAGCCTTCGACAGGTCCGGCAAAAAGGATTTCGCTATGCGCGCCGCCAAGGCTGGCGCTAACGGTGCGTTGTGCGCGAATGCCGGTGCCGAAAAGCACCAGAAAGACCTGGTCGCTGGCCGGGCCTAGCTCAATGGGCACGGCGACAAAACGTCCGCCTTCGAGCCGCGCGATGGCTTCGTAGCTTTGCGAACCATCGCCGCGCACGCGCAAGGCCACGGCGGCCGCGACGCCCTGCCCGTTGGCATTGGCGGCGAATAAACACGCGGCGGTGCTGGCGATTTCGATGACGCCCGACGCGCCGCTGCTGACGCTGACATACGCCGGACCGGGCGCTGTGCCGGTAGGGAGCAGGTAGTTGATCTGGGTGGGCGCGACGAAAAAGAGCGGCGCTTGCCAAATACGAAGAATCGCTCGGCCTTTTCTCCCAACTCAACGATGCCTATGGGCAGGCGCGCACGCTGAACACCATCGGCGATCTTTGGTACGACCTGGCCAACGCACAGAAGTTTTTCGAGGCGCATGATAAGGCGCTCAAACTTTGGCAAGCGCTCGGGCGCGCCCGCGAAGAAGGCGAAACCTTGAGCGAACTCGGCATGAGCGCCTACATCCGTAACGATCACCCGAAGGCGATGGAAACATACCGCGCGGCGCTGACCAAACATCGCGCCGCCGGGGACGTGGTGGCTGAAGCGGCTACGTTAAATCGCATGAATGAAGCCTGGACGCTCGTCATGCTGGGTAAATATCTGGGCGAAGCGGGCGAACTGAGCGAGGCGCGCGCGCGGATCGAAGAAGCGATCAACCTCAACGAAGCGCTGCGCCGTCAGGTCGTCAGCCAGGAGCTACGAACCTCATTTCAGCCGTTGTTCGTCAATCCTTATCAGCGTTACATAGACGTTTTGATGCTCTCAGAGAACGCGACGCCGGGCGCGGGGTTTGCCGCCCAAGCCTTCCAATCCAGCGAACGAGCGCGGGCGCGCAACCTGCTGGAACTGCTGGTGGAATCGCGGGCGGACATTCGCGCGGGCGTTGACCCGAAGCTGTTGATGACCGAGCGCGAGTTGCAACAGCGCCGCCAGGCCAAAGCCGAAATTCAGATCGCGTTGTTGGCGGGCAAACATACGCCGCAACAAGCCGCCGCCTTGGCCAAAGAGATGGCCGAAATCAGCGCGCAACTCAACAACGTGGAAGCCAGGATTCGCCGCACCAGCCCGCGCTATGCCGCGTTGACGCAACCCGTGCCGCTGACCACTGCCGAAATTCAGCAGCGCGTGCTGGATGACGACACGTTGCTGCTCGAATACGCGCTCGACAAAAAACAAAGTTATTTGTGGGCGGTGACGACGCGGGAAATTCACAGCTTCAGCTTGCCCGGCTCCGGCGAGATCGAGGCCGCCGCGCGCCGCTGGCTCGACCTCTTGCCGAAAAGCACGCAGCGCAAATATCAACGCGAAAGCGAACTCGCCGCCGCCGAACTGAGCCGCTTGATCCTCGCGCCCGCCGCCGCGCATTTGAAGAAGAAACGGCTGGTGATCGTCGCGGACGGGTTGTTGCAATATGTGCCGTTTGCGGCTTTGCCAGTTGTCGGTAAAACCTTCACTCCTAACCGACAACCGACAACCGACAACCGACAACCACTGATTGAGCATTACGAACTCGTCAGCCTGCCCTCCGCGTCCGCGCTGGCGGTGTTGCGCAATGAAATCAAGGGGCGACCGGCGGCGGCGAAAGAACTCGCTATTTTTTCCGACCCTGTGTTTCAGGCCAGCGACCCGCGCGTGCAATCTGCCAAGACCAAGGTGCCGGGCACGCCGGTGGCAACGACGGAAAGTGCTAAAGAGTTGGTTGCACAATCGTTGACGCGCGCCGCTGCTGAGGCGGGCATCACGAGTTTCGCGCGGCTACCTTTCGCGCGTCAGGAAGCCGAAGCCATCGCCAAGCTGCTGCCGCCGGCACAGCAATTGAAAGCGCTGGATTTCACCGCGAGCCGCCAGACCGCGCTTACAGGCCAACTCGATCAATACCGTCACATTCATTTCGCCACGCACGGCCTGCTCAACAGCCAGCACCCGGAATTGTCGGGCATCGTGCTCTCGCTGGTGGATGAAGTGGGCCAGGCGCAGGACGGTTTCTTGCGCTTGAGCGATTTATACAACCTCAAACTGAACGCCGATTTGGTGGTGCTGTCAGCGTGCCAAACGGCGCTGGGCAAAGATGTGCGCGGCGAAGGGCTGATTGGGCTGACGCGCGGCTTTATGTTCGCCGGCGCGGCGCGCGTCGTGGCGAGTTTGTGGAACGTCAACGATGCCGCGACAGCGGAACTAATGCAGAAATTTTATCGCGCCATGCTGGTCGAAAAGCTGGCCCCCGCCGCCGCCTTGCGCACCGCCCAACTGGCACTGGCGCGCGACCCGCGCTGGGCCGCGCCGTATTACTGGTCGGGCTTCGTGTTGCAAGGGGAATGGAAATGATGCGGTCGGCGGACGGGCTAGCACTCGTCAATTCGCCGCACGCGCAACCCGCGTTTCAGCTCACAGAGCTTGCCTGCCCTGCCCGCCACTTGATTACACGACTTGGAAAGTTATGACAGCGGAGTCCATTCCCAACACAAAGGGACAAAGGTTCAAAGGTTCAAGGATTGAAAAACATAGCAAGTCTTCACCACCAAATATGTCTTTGTCCCTTTGTCCCTTTGAGATGAAAAAGGCTTCCACTTCGTAACCTTCCAAGTTGTGTGATTACCTGATATTCACCCACACCGTATTCGCCACCTGCCCGTCAATCGTCAACACGACATCCACCTCGCCGCGCCCGATCAACGAACGCGGGATGCTGAGGTTGGCTTGATCTACGCCAACCAGCGCGCCTTGCGCGCCTGCGAAACCAACGGGCGCATTCGTGCCGCCGATGGTTGCGGTCGCCGCAGCTTGTGCGCTGAGGAAGCGGAAGCCTGTGCCGAAGACGACCAGGAAGACTGGTTCTGATCCCAGGCCGACATCAATCGGAATGGCTTCGTACTGATTGGTGGCCGGATTGAAACGCGCAATCGGTTCGGCGGTTTGTCCGCGCAAGGCGATGGCGGCGGGCAAACCCTTGCCGCTGGCATTGAGCGCAAAGATGGCTGGCGAGATGCGGGCAATGTTGATGTTCTGACTTGAGACCGCGCCCTGACCGCTGGTGATCGTGACGCGCGCCTGGCCCTGCGCGCTGCCCGGCGGAAGCTGATAGTTGACCTGCGTGGCGGATACGAAAAACAACGGGGCCAGCCGATCAGTGCCCGTTGCATCACGCACGCTCACACGCGTTTCCAGCAACGCCGTCGGCAGCGGCGTAGTCGTCGCCGCTTGCGTGCCCGTCGCCAGTCCGGTGCCAAAAGCCGCCGCAATGGATTCAGGCGCGAGAGCTTCGCGATAGCTGGCGGCGGAGACATTGGCCAGCGCGCGCGGCACTCCATTGACCAGCCGGTAAATCGTGCCCGCGCCCGCACAAACATAAAGTTCGCCCGCTTCGTCCTCGCCAAACGAAGTGATGCCGAGACTGGTGTCGAAGACCAGCCGCACTGCGCCGTTTTCGCGCACACTGATTGTGCCGAAACAGTAATCGGCGAAGATATACGCGCCCGGCGTCAGCGTGCCCGCCGTCCCGCGATAGACATAACCGCCCGTCACCGAACCCGCGCAGTTCGAACCAACGTGCGGGTACTCATAAATCGGCGGCGTGAATTTTGGATCGGTGCAAGAGCCTGGGCCAAGGTTGGTACAGCGCGTGCCTTCCAGCACGCGCCAGCCGTGGTTCTCGCCCAGCTTGATGATGCTGATCTCTTCGCGCGCATCCTGCCCGACTTCGCCCGCGTAAAGTTCGCCCGTTAACCGGTCAAACGACCAGCGCCAGGGATTGCGCAGGCCGACGGCGTAAATCTCATCGCGGCCCGGTGTGTTGCCGAAAAACGGATTGGTCGCGGGCGACGAATAGAGAACAGCGCCGTTGGGCGTATTCACGTCAATGCGCAGCATCTTGCCCAACAGTTCTTCGATGTTTTGCGCGCGATTGCCGGGGTCGTTGCCACTGCCGCCGTCGCCCATGCCGATGTACAAAAAACCGTCCTTGCCGAAATCAATCATCCCGCCGTTGTGGTTCTGGAAAGGCTGCGGAATGGTCAGCAAGATCGTTTCCGCCGTGTCGGCCACGTTGGGATTGCTGGCCGAAGCCTTGTATTCGGCGATCACTGTGCTGCCGTTAGGCCGGTCAGTGTAGTTGACGAAGAAGCGCCGGTTCGTGCTGAACTGCGGATGAAAGGCTAGGCCGAGCAAACCGCGTTCGCCGCCGGACAAGACTCTGGCTGTGAGGTCCAAAAACACTGTCGTCGTCGTTGCGCCCGGTTGGCGCAGGCGGATGCGCCCGGCTTGTTCGAGGATGAAGAGGCGATTGGTACTGTCGCGCGCGCTGGTGATGAAGACGGGCGCGGCCAAACCGGTGAGCAATGGTTCGAGTTGCAAGGCGTTGTTATTGGTTTGCGCAGCGCTGCGTTCGGCGGACTGGAAACAAAGAGCGGCGGCGCAGGCGAGCAAAAGCATTCGGTTAAAAAGCGTGGTCATAACATTCTCCATTCAATAAGCGTAGGACGGACTTTAGTCTGTCCGTGAGTAGGACAGACTAAAGTCCGTCCTACGGGGCTTGCGGGCGAACTTGATTGCGGGGGAAACAAAGAGCGGTTATAGGATTTCGCGCGCCTCGCCGACGCGCCGCGTCACGCGCAACCGGTCAAGGTGTTCCAGCAGCGGGATCGCGTATTTGCGCGAGATGCCGGTCAGGTCTTTGAACGTGCCGACCTCCAGTTTCGCGCCGTGTTGGGCTTTGTGTCGTTCCAGCAGCGGGCGCAGGGCTTCGAGCGCCGTGCGATGAAAGAGCAGATCGCTGACGCGCACCAGTTCGCCGCTGTTGATCAGCATCTGGGCGAAGCGTTGCGCGCGCGCGTTGTCAATGCCGTGCTGGGGGGCCGCTTGCGAAATAGCCTGTTCCAGCGCGAGCGGTTGCAGGGCGGCGTCGGCATAAATTTTTGCCAGATGATCTTTGGCGGCTTGCTCTTCGACCGAGAGCGCGACTTTGTGCGCGGCGAGCCGCAGCAAATCCTTTTCGGCGGCGACTTCGTTGCGTTCGGCCAGTTGGGCGATGACGGCGCGGAAGATGTCGGCGTGCGTGTGGGCGAAAAGTTTTTCGCGCAACTCTTCGCGGCCCATCCCGGCGGCCAGCGGCGTGCGCTGATGGAACTCTTTCAATGTCGTGCGCACCTGTTTCGCCAATTCGTCAAAGGGCGCGCGCGCGATCAGGCGCGGCGGATTGCCGGGCACGGCGTTCAGGCGTTTGGTCTTTGTCCATTTGTCCACGGCCTGTTTGATCGCGGCATCGGGCGCGCCCGAACGCGCGGCCAGTTCGGCGTAATCCAATCCGGCTTCACCAGCCATTTCGACCAGTAGCGCCAACCGTTCAACCGCATCGGCTGCGGCCAGCAGCGCGAGTTGCGTGACGACTTTGGCTTTGTCGCGCGCGCGGTGTTTGTGGGGCAGCGCGTCAACGACCGTGCCGCCGCCGATGGTGATGGTGGGCGAATAGCTGCGCGCGATGAAATGATCGGTGGGCAAGGCCAACACCGGCGCTTCGAGCCGCAATTGTGCAAACGCAGAAGCGCCCGGCGCGAGTTCGGTTCCTTCCAGCAAGACCACGCGCGCCAAGGCTTCGGCGGTGCCGATGTGCAGGTGTATGCGCGCGCGCGAACGCAATGGGCGCGGGGCTGATTTGAGCAGTTGCAAACGCACGTCCAGCAATTGCGTCGCGCGCAAACGGCCCGCCGGTGCGAGCGTTTGGCCGCGCGCGACTGCGTCGAGATCAATGCCTTGCAGGTTGATGGCCGTGCGTTCGCCCGCGAAGGCTTCGTTGGTGCCTTTGCCGTGCACCTGTAAACCGCGCGTCTTGGCGCGCAGCGTGTTGGCCCCCAAGCTGCTGAATGGATAAACCTCCAACTCATCGCCCGTCTTGATCTGTCCGGCGATCAGCGTGCCGGTGACGACGGTGCCGAAGCCTTTGATCGTAAAGACGCGGTCAATCGGCAAGCGCGCCACGGCGGCCTTATCGCGTTCGGCGACCTGGTTGGCCATCTCGGCCAGCGTCTTTTTCAACTGCTTGATGCCCGCGCCTGTTTTTGAACTGACGCGCAGGATCGGCGCATTCGCCAGGAACGAACCCGCGACGTATTCGCTGACTTCGGCCTCGACCAGTTCGGCGAATTCGTCATCCACCATGTCGCACTTGGTGATGACGATCAGCCCGGCTTTGATTTCGAGCAGGCGGCAGATGTCGAAATGTTCGCGCGTTTGCGGCATCAGGCTCTCGTCCGCCGCCACGACCAGCATCACCAAATCCAAGCCGTGCGCCCCGGCCAGCATGTTTTTGACGAAGCGTTCGTGCCCCGGCACGTCCACAAAACCGAAGTGCACGTCGCCGACGGTCAGGTCGGCAAAGCCGATGTCAATCGTGATGCCGCGTTCTTTCTCTTCTTTGAGGCGGTCGGCGTCTACGCCCGTCAGAGCTTTGACGAGCGCGGTTTTGCCGTGGTCAATGTGGCCGGCGGTGCCGACGATGATGCGTTTCATGGTTGGGCGATTATGGTTTTGGCTTGGGGGCCACTGGTTGGCTCAACTTCTTCAGCAGTTCAGCCGGTGTGAGCAGTTTGTTTTCAGGTTCCGGGTTCAGCTTGAGCAACGGGGGTGGTTTGGGCCTGTCTGTGCGGTTCAGCACTGGCTTGACGAATTTGGCGTCAGGCTGGGCGCAGGGATCAATCACGATGCCTTTGTATTCGATGCGCGGGTCGGGTTGCACTTCCGGCGTCTTTGCCAAATGGGCTGCAGGGCCAGGCTCAACGATGCGCATTTTGAAACGTTCGCACGGAGCTTGCTCGGACTGACTGGCGCGTGGAGCGGGTTGTTGCGCGGACATACTCAGCGCCAGGCAAAGCGTCAGGGCGCTGGTCAATGTGATTTGCCGGTTGGTCATAATTCACTACACCGTCCGCTAAGTTCTTTGAGAAAAGGCGGGGCAACACTTAGTAACGATTTCAATCGTTCAGTCCTGACCGCCACACTGAACGATTGAAATCGTTACTACGTGGTTGAGTCTTTTTCTCTCAAAGAACTTAGTTGACGGAGTCTTCACCTCATTTCTTGCCAGCACTTGTGTTCCCGCACAGGCGGGGCAGCCTCAGCTTTTTGCGGTTTGCTGTTTGAACCAGGAACGCAAGTCGCCCGGCGTCTGAAACATCAACACGGCTTCGCACAATTCTTCAAGCTGGGCCGCCGCCAGTCCCGCGAGCTGTTTGTTCAGGTTGGGTGGCACTTTGCCGAAGCGCCGTTTCAATAAACGCAGTGCCAGGTTGCGCTCGACCTCCACCACGGCCTCCTGCCTGCCGCGCTGTACGCCCTTCTTGAAAATGTCCTGATAAACGACCGATTCTTCCAACATATCGTTCTCCTTCAAGGTTTGGTAAATGAGGTTTGCATCATAGCGCAACCCCGCCAGCACGCGCGACCAGTTGAGCACCTCGCGTTGTTGGGCGGGCGCGGCGATTTGCCGAATGCGCGCGGCGACTTCGCTGAGCAGCGCCGCGCCGGACGTGGCGCGGCAGAGCGTCGCCAAGGGCAGCAGTCCTTCGTAAGGCAACAACTCCGCTGGGTCTTGTTCCCAGAGCAACACGACAGCGTAACGATGCACTGTCCACTCGTCTTCGTAACGGTCGGGGATTGGCGCGCCGGTGGGTTTGAGCACGACCAGCGCCTGGCGCACGCGGCGTTGCGGGGCGAGCCGTTTAAGACCGACTTTATAATCCAACATACGCAGCGGCACCGGCACAGCGCTTTTGCTGGAGGTTTGAAATTCGGTGTGCAGCGTCTCGTTGCCGGCGTGAGCAAAGATCACGGCGTCAGCGCGTACCGGTTCGCGGTTCAACTCGGTCTTCTCGACTTTGACCGGGCCGCGCGCGCCAAAGAGCCAGCGCGCGAACTGGGCCGGATATTCTTCCGCCAGCCGCTTGCACAGCGTGTCGCGCGCCACTGGGCCGGTGGTTTCGGCGGGCGGCGCGGGCGTTTTGCCGGGAGTCCTTTTCATGCGGCGCAGCCTACGTGATCGCCTGTCATCCGGCAAGCCGCTGGTCTGTCACCCGCAATCTGTTGCCAGCCGCTTGAAGATCAATCTGGCATCGTCAACAATACGCCATCCCCTGATGACGAATGATCTACTGCTTCAATCCTCTAAGGTTTGCGCACTTTCAAACGGACACGCTGGCTTGGGATGAACACACCTACGGAATCAGTCAAACGAAAATGGCCCCGGCGCGTGCTGCGCTTGGGGCTGCTCTTGTTGTTGTTGGTGGGCGCGCTCAGCCTCGCCGCCTGGTTTTACCTGCGTTCGGAAAAATTCAACCGCTTCGTCATCGCCAAGCTTGAACAGGGCGCGCCTGATTACGGCTTGCGCGTCAAGGTGGGCGGCTTCGATTTCACCTGGTCAAGCAAAACGGCGCGGCTGCGCGACCTGGAAGTCGTCAATCAACAGACCGGCCAACACATCGCTACGATCAAACAGGCCGAGATCACGGCGGAAATCCCTGACCTTTATGCCGCCAAGCTGCAACGCCACGTCATTCTGCAAGACCTTAAGCTCAGCGGCCTTGACCTGCGCGTAGACATTGACGCCGAGGGCCGCCACAACTTTGAAGGCTTGCGCCAGCCGGAGAAAAAGTCAGAGACGGTCAAGCTGGATTCGTCGCAGTTGATGGCGACCTTGCGCGACAGCCGCTTCAGCTACGACGACCGGAAACACCAGTACACGACCACGCTTGAAGGATTGCAGGCGCGCATTGAACCAGCGGCCAACCTGCAATCTCAAATTTCAAATTTCAAAGCGCAAATCATTTCCAAGGGCGGCAGCCTCAGTTACGAAACACGCACGGCCAAGCTGGATGATCTGACCGCGACGGTTACGCTCAATGCCGCTGGCGCGCAGGTCGAGAGCCTGCGCGTCAATTCGCAACTTGGCGCGGTGACGGCCAGCGGCAAGCTCGAAGAGTGGCAGGCGTTGCGCTATGCCTTCGACGTTGAGACGCGCGCCGATTTGCTGGCAACCTTGCGCGTCTTTGCGCCTGCGGTTGAATGGAAGGGCGCGGTCAATGCCAAGGGCCGGATCGAAGGCACGACCGGCGACAATGCGCGTTTCGTTTTCAAAGGCAATGCTGACATGCCGGATTTGTTGGTCGAACAGTCGCGTTTGCGCAACGTCAACGCGAGCGGCGTGATCGTCACCGTCCAGAACAGCAAAGCCGCTTACACCGTCGAACGTGTGCGCAGCGAGACCGTGCTGGCCGATGTGGTCAAACTCGGCGGCGTGGCGCTGACCGGCGTCAAAGGCGAATTCAAAGATCGGCGTACTGCCGTGATTGCGCAAAACGCCAATGCCGCCCGCATCGAATGGCCGGAAGGGCATGCGCGTGATGGTGCGCTGCGCAACCTGAGTTTTACGTACAAAGAACGCCGCTTCACCATGGATGGCGAGGCGAGCGTGGCGGGTGGCAAAGCGAATGGAGTCGAATTTGGGCGCGCCACCGCGCGGGCCAAAGCCGACAACGCATTGCTGACGCTCAACAACGTCAATGTCAGCGCGCTGGGCGGCACGGCGACGGCTGAGGCTTCGGTGGAGCTGGCGCGCAACGGTGTGACGCGGATTAAAGCCAGCTTTGCCGATTTGCCGACGAGTAATTTGCTGGCGCTTTCGACCGTCAAGGCCGAGCAGGTGCCGGTCAGCGGCACGGTCAAGGGCGAGGCGGACATCAGCTTCGTCAACAGCGCGCCGCAAAAGTTGAGCGGCACGATTCGCGCCGATTTCGATGGCAAGGGCGCGGCGAGCATGGATGCGCTGGCGGTCAACGGCACCGTGGTCGTACAGGCTGACAACGGCACGTTCAATTTGGAGCAGGTGCAATTCAACACCGATGTCACAAGGCTCAACGCCAGCGGGCGCTTGGTAGTGGATGGCGCTTCTGATTTGTCGCTCGCGGTGACTTCGACCGATGCCAGCCAGTTCCTGACGATTGCCAAAGCCTTTCCCGCCGCCGCGCCGTTCCTGAAAGATTACGAACCGCTGCTGACAGGCGAGTTGCAATTCAACGGGCGTATTACCGGCAAACTCGATCAGCCCGTCATCGAAGGCGAACTCAACGCCAGCAGCGTCGGAATGCGCGATGCGCTGTTGGGCGCGTTGACCGGCAAGCTTTACGTGGCGGCGAATGAGTTGCGTTTGCAGAACGGCGTGCTCAGCGCGTCGAACGGCGGTTCGCTGAAATTCGATTTGGTGACGCCGCTCAATGTCGAAGCGGCAGGCAGCAACGGCAAGCTCGATGCCGTGCTTGACAAGCTTGATCTCGAAGCGATTTTAGCCGCCGCCGGTGCGCCCTCGACGATGCAATTCATCGCGGGCAACGTCAGCGGCGAGGCGCATCTGACCGGCTTGCCCAAAGCGTTGCAGGGCGGCGGGCGCATCAACCTGCTCGACGGCAAGATTGCCGATCAACCGGCGGAACTGGCGCAGGTGGATTTCAAACTCGACGGCCAAAAGGTCTTGCTCGAAAAGCTGGAAGCGCGCTTGTTGCAAAGCGGCCTGCTGGCCAGCGGTGAACTTGATCTCGAAAAGAAAAGCTATCAACTCAGCGGCGCCGCCCAACAGGTTGCGCTCGACCGTTTGGCTGAAGCCTTGGAATTGACGCAGGCCGAAGTCAAAGGCGAGGCGGACGCCACCTTCAACGTCAGCGGTTCATTCGACCGCGTCGAAGATTTGCGCGTTGAACTAACCGCGCAGGCCGCCAACGTCAACGTCAACGGGCGCGACAGCGGCGCTTTGAAACTGACCGCGCGCACAGACCCCAGCGGACGCATTGACGCCGAATTGATGACCGGCCTGTTTGTCGCGGCGGGCGGCCAGCCGCAACTCATCAAAGCAAGCGTTGAAGTGCGCAAAGATGGACGGCCGGTCGTGATCGAAAGCGACGTGCGCGGCCTCGATCTGGTGGCGGTGCTCAATACGTTCGCGCCCGATCTGGCCGCGTCATTCGCGGGCAAATTCAACGGCAAGCTGCGCATCGCGGGGCCGACCGTCAACGCGCGCGGCGAAGCGACGGCGGATTTGTTGCGCGGCGGCATGAGCTTCGACGCGATTGAATTGCTGGTGCAGGGCAACGCCGTCGCGGTGCAAACGCCGCTGGTCGTCGCGCTCGAAGGCACGCAACTCAAAATCACGCCGACCAAGCTGACCGGGCAGGGCATTGACCTGAGCCTGGGCGGTGAACTGGGTTTGCAGGCCGAAGGCAAGATGGCCTTCGCCTTGAACGGGCAAGTGACGCTGGCGAATTTGCCGCCGGTCAGCCCGGAGTTGCGTTTGGATGGCGTGGTCACGATCAACAATGCGCGCATCAGCGGCACCTTTGCCGAACCGAGTCTGCGCGGCGAAATCCTGCTCGACAAGATCGGCATCTTTTCGCCTGACGCCCCGGCTGCGGTCGAAGACGGGCGCGGGCGCGTGGTGCTCAGCGGCGACAAAGCCACGCTCGAAACGTTCAAGGCGCGCATCAACGAGGGCACGCTTGATGTCAACGGCGCGTTGCTGCTGGCGCAACTGCGGCCCAAGGAGTGGAATTACACGCTCAAGGCCGCCAACGTTGACATCATCTACGCCGAAGTGCGCGCCACAGTGAATGGCACGCTCAACCTCGCCGGCACGCCCGAAGGCCAATTGCTGAGCGGGCGCGCCGATGTGAGCGACGCCGAATACACCGGGCAGATTGATCTGGATGGCCTGGTCGCGGGCCGCAACGTTGCGCCGGGCTTGAGCAGCTTCAGCGCGCCGGGCATAGGGCGGCGCAACCCTGGTTTGCCGCCGGTCAATTTGAATGTGCGCGTCGAGGCGCGCGATTCGGTCGTCATCCGCGACGATGAGATCAACACCGTCGGCACCGCGTTGTTGACGCTGAGCGGGCCGTTGACCGATCCGTTGTTGAATGGCCGTGTTTCCGCCGATGGCGGGATGGTGCGCTTTCGCGGGCAGCGTTACGAAGTGACCACCGCGACGCTCGATCTGGCGGGCGGGCAAACGCCGGTGTTGAACCTGCGCGCTGAGGGCACGACCAGCGGCTATCGCGTGACCATCGGTTTCGTAGGGCCAATGGATCAACTCGATCTGACGCTGGTTTCCGAACCCACGCTGACGCGCGATGAAATCCTGACGCTGATTGCGACGGGGCGCACTGAGAATCGCAGCATCAGCGGCGGCGGCGGCAATCTTTTTTATAGCGGCGTAGACGCGGCGGCTTCGCTGTTTACGTCCGGTTTGACCAAAGATTTAGAACGGCAGCTTGGCGCCATCGGCATCAACCGTTTCCAGATTGATCCCGTCTTCAGGCCCAACACCAACCCGGCGGCGCGCGCGACCATCGGCGGACAGTTGGCGCGCAGCTTGTATTACAGCTTCGCCACCGACCTGGCGTCGGAAGGCGACCGCACGGCGCTGGTCGAATACACGTTCTCAAACACCTTCTCGACCATTGCAACCTATACGCAAGGCGGCTCGGCCTCGGGGCGCGGCATCAATACGAACAATGATTTCGCGCTGGAAATTCGCGGGCGCAAACGTTTCTCGCTCGGTTTCAAACCCGCCGCAACGCCGACGCTGGCGAATACCGATCCGAACGCCACGACGACGCCTGTGCCTGCTGTGCGGCCCAAATTGCCGTTGGCCAGTGTCGTCGTGACGCCGTTGCCAGAGGTGTCGCTGAGCCAGCGCACGCTGCGCGAATTGTTGCCGGTGATGACGCAAGGCTTCAGCCGTTCGCTGGCGCGGCTGGGCGAACGGCGCTTGCTGAATTACCTGCAAGAGAAGGGCTACTTTTTCGCCGATGTCAAAGCGCGTTGCGCGCCCGAAACTTGCAGCGGCGACGGCATGCAATTGTTTTACGATGTTGAGCCGGGCGAACGCTACAAGCTGAGCGATGTGCGCTTTGAAGGCGTGGCTGCTTCCAAAGCAGAAAACACCGCCACCGAATTGCAATCGCAACCGGCCAATCTGTTGGCCAGCGTGCCCTTCGTCAAAAACCTGCCCTTGATCGGCGGGTTGAAACGCGGCCTGACCAGCAACGAGCGCGTCAAAGCCGATGTCGAACTGATTCGCCGCACGCTCTTGGATCGCGGCTTCCGCGATGCGCGCGTCACGTCGCGTTACGCCGTCACCGAAGAAAACGGGCTGGTCGTCGTCTTCAACGTTGAAGAAGGCCCGCAATCGCGCATCGCCGACGTGGTCGTCAAAGGCAACGTGTTGATGACCGATGGCGACTTGCTTTATACGTTGCCCCTCGGCACCGATGACATCTTCTCGTTGACGCTGGCGGCGGCGGGCGAACAGCGCATCAAACAGCTTTACGCGCAGCAAGGCTACCTGGAAGCGAACGCCGATCTGGAAGTGATCGAACTCGCGCCCGAGCGCGTGCGGCTGCAATACAACGTCAATGAAGGCACGCAGGCGCTGGTCACTGAAGTTGAAGTTGCGGGCACGACCAAGACGCAACTCAATTGGGTGCGCCGCTACTACGATTTCAAAAAAGGCGAGGTGCTGACGCCCCTACAGATTCGCAACACGCAGCGCGATCTATACGCCACGGGCGCTTTCCGCGAAGTCGGCTTGCGCACCGAATTGCTAGACCCATCAACAGGCGCGCATCGCGTGACGCTGAATCTGACCGAAGCCAAACCGCTGTTGTTTGTTTACGGCGTGGGTTATTCGACGGACGACGGCGCGCGCGGCTTGATCGAACTGACCAACAACAACATCGCCGGCACGCTGGACGCGCTGACGCTGCGTTTGCGCGCCAGCCGCCGCGAACAGTTCTCGCAATTGCTGTTCACCGATCTGCGACCGCTGGGCATGCGGCTGCCGACGACGGTCTCGGTCTTTTACAACCGCAACGGCGACTTGCGCCCCTTCACGCGGCGGCGCGAACTGTTGGCCAACGGCACGGTGCAGGATGTGCCGGATACCAGCTCATACGGTTTGCAGCGTTTCGCCTTTTTCACGCAAACCGAGCGCAAGCTGAATCAGCAGACGGCGCTGCGCTTCCGTTATAACTTCGAGCGCGCGAACCTGTTCAACTTCGAGCAGAATTTCCCCGAAACCGAAGTCACGCGCAACGAACGCGCGGTGCGTTTGGGCATCGCGGCGGTGGGCCTTTCGCGCGACACGCGCGACAACTTGTTGATGCCGACCAAAGGGCAACTCATCAGCGCCGATCATCAACTGGCCGCGACCTTCCTGGGCGGCAACGAATCGTTCAACAAATTCTTTGCCAACTACCAACGCTTTTTCACTTTTGACCGCGACACGCGCGTGCTTAAAGATTCGACGCTGGCCTTTGCCGCGCGCCTGGGTGTGGCTTCGGTATTCAAAACCGCCGACCGCAACCGCGATGGCAAGATCAGTCTGTCCGAACAGCGCTTGCCGATCAGTGAACGGTTTTTCTCTGGTGGCGCGACGACGCTGCGCGGCTTCAAGTTCGAGACGGCTGGGCCGCAGGGCGTTTTGGAACCGCGCTCCGGCACACGCGAATTGCCGACGCTGGTGCCGTTGGGCGGCGACGCGGTGGCGCTGTTTAATTTTGAGTTGCGCTATCCGTTGACGCGGCGCATGCG
This sequence comes from Acidobacteriota bacterium, assembly GCA_031418175.1. Lineage (GTDB taxonomy): Bacteria > Acidobacteriota > Blastocatellia > RBC074 > RBC074 > JACPYM01. Next base: position 14,999 of record JANOWX010001157.1, read on the forward strand.
GCTGGTGCCGTTTTACGACGTGGGCAATGTGTTTTATCAGGTCAAGGATTTGAACTGGGCGCGTATGACGAACACGGTGGGGCTGGGGCTGCATTTCAGCACGCCGTTGGGGCCGATAGGCATTGATTACGGCTTCCTACTCGATCCGCCATCGTTCGTGACGGCGACGGGTGCTATACTGCGCCAGCCACGCGGGGCCTTGCATATTCGATTCGGACAAACATTCTAGGCGGTGCAAATGACAGTGACGTTTCCTCCTGAAGTAGAAGAGAAAGTACTGGCGGCGGCGGCCCAAAACGGGCTTGAGCCTGACGCCTATGTGCGTGCGGTCATGCAAAAAGAGATGCGCCTGCCAGGCGAGCCAAACAGTGATGCGCCAGACAGTGATGCAATGGATGCAGACTATGATCCCGAAGCGTTGGCGCGCGCCGTGGCGGCGCTTAGTCAGCGCACCCCCGCACAACTCGAAGCTGCCCAGGCCAGGGCCATCCGCGAGTTCAGGCCGAAAATAGCCTTGCCGCCGGATGTTTCGCCGCTTGAAGTCATGCCCGTCATTCGCGGCGATGAAACCGATGAGGAAGTTCGGCAAGCGTTGCGGGAGTTGAGTTGATGGCGGATCTCTTTTTGTTCGACACGAACATTCTGGTCCATCTGGTGCGCAGCGATGCGCAGGGAGAAGAGATCAAAGCGAATTACACGCCGTATACGCGCGACCGAAACCGCTGATTTGCGTGGTAACGGATGGCGAGTTGCGTTCTCTCGCGCTGCAATTCGGCTGGGGCGCGCCAAAGCTGGACAAGCTGGATTTTGCGCTGGGGTATTTTGGCCGCGTCCCCATCGAGCCGAAAGAGGTGTTGGAAATCTATGCCACGCTGGATGCCCATTCAAAAGCGCTGGGCTTCAAGATGGGCAAGAATGATTTATGGGTTGCGGCGGCCTACATCACCGGCGCCAGGCTGGTGACGATGGACGAGGATTTTGACCATCTCAATCCGGCGCTGCTGAATGTTGAACGGTTGCGGTATCGCCAGGGCAAACCATAGCTGCGGCCCGTGGTGATTACCGGTGAGTGTCAATTCCGATTACCGACAGGGAGAGAGTAATGACCAAGTTTTGCAATCAATGCGGCACTGAGGTCGCCGAGGCGCAGAAGTTTTGCAACAAGTGCGGCACACGTTTGTTGCCGACCACGCCCTATCAATCCCAAGGAACCGCGCCGGCGATGCAACAGCCACCGGCTGCGTACCAGGCGCCGCCGCCTTCCGCATCCGCGCAAATGCCGCCGCAGATGCCGTATCAGCCCGGCTATATGTCGCCTGCGCAACAGTCGCAGTATGGCAACCCTGCAGCGGGGGGCTTGGGGTTGACGTCGAATATCATCGGCGCGTTGTGTTATCTGGTGTCGCCGATCACGGCGATCATCTTTTTGGTGATTGATCCGTATAACAAAGACCGCTTCGTGCGGTTTCATGCCTGGCAATCCATCTTTTTTGCGGTGGCGTATGTGGCGCTCAGGATTGCCATCGGCATGCTCTGGTTCATCCTGCCCAGATTTCTGGTGGGAATGATGAGCGGAATTGTCGGGCTGGGCTTTTTCATCGGCTGGATTTGGCTGATGGTGCAGGCCTATCAAAACAAACGCGAGAAATTGCCGGTCATCGGCGACCTGGCTGAACAACAGGCGGGCTGATTGGCCTTCACGCCTTCTCCATTTTTGCTGTTATGTTGCGGAACGTAGTAATTCTGATTTCCATGCTGCTGTTGGCTCCGGTTACGGTGCGGCCGCAAAGCGACGCCCCCAAATTACCCGAGGCGCTGAGCGAAGCCGAAAGCCGCCTGATCCTGAAAGAGCAAGGCGTCAAAGCGCACATCGTGGCCGCGCTCAAACTGGCCGAGGTCAAACTCGCCG
>JANOWX010001158.1:0-11682 GCA_031418175.1 Acidobacteriota bacterium
TTTCCAACACAGGCTGAAGCCTGAACTCCATGCTCTTTTGGCTTGTGTCTTATCTATTTTGCGGCCAGCTTGCCAGCATCGGGAATTTTCCCCGTGAGCGCGTGCAGAAAGGCCAGCAAATCGCTTTGCTCTTCTTCGCTCAGCCCCAGCGGATGCAGATCCCATTCGCGGTTGAGATTGTCTTTGCCGCCCGCGTTATAAAAGCGCACGACATCGGCCAGCGTGGCGGCGCTGCCGTCGTGAAAGTAAGGCGCGGTCAAGGCTACGTTGCGCAAGCTGGGCGTGCGGAACGCGCCGAGATCGAGGATGTTGTACGTGATCGTGATGCGGCCCAATTCGTGGCCGCCTTCTTCCTGGCTGAACTTATCCACCAGCGGTTTCATCTCCGGCCCTTCGCCGACTGCGTAAAGCGCGCGCGTCATTTTTTCAAAGTTGGGATGATTGGTCGCCACGCCGGTGTTCACATAATCAAAGTTGGAAAAGAAGGCGCGTTGTTCGCTGAAAGCGTGGCAGCGCGAACAGCGCGCTTTGCCGCGAAAGAGCGCGAGGCCGCGTTTGGCTGCGTCATCCAGCGCGTTGGTGTTGCCCGCCAGATAATGGTCAATCGGCGCGGCGGCAGAAACCAGCGTGCGTTCGTAAGCGGCAAGGGCGAGGCCGACGCGTTCAATTGTGACCGTACCGCGAAAGACGGTTTGAAAGGCGCTGACGTATGCGGGCATACGTTGCAACCGCGCCACAATGGCGGCGTGCGTCTGGTCGCCCATCTCCAACGGATTGATGAGCGGTTGAATCGCCTGTTCTTCCAGCGTCTCGCTGCGGCCATCCCAGAAATTGCTGTTGTTATAAATCACGTTGAGCACGCTGGGCGAATTGCGCGGGCCGCGCCGTCCGGCGACGCCTTCGGCGACAGGCTTGCCGTCGGCAAAGGCGAGTTCGGGTTTGTGGCAACTGGCGCAGGAAACCGTGCCGTCGGCGGAGAGGCGTTGGTCAAAAAAGAGTTGGCGGCCCAGTTCGATCTTTTCGGGCGTCAGCGGATTGTGGCGCGGGACATAGTATTCCCAAGTGTCGGTGGGCAAACCCAAGGGAACGTCGGCGCGTTGTTGCGCAGAGGCTGTCAGATTGAAATCAGCGGTAAGCAAGCAAACCACCAGCACAATGAATCCGCTTGTCACCACCAAACGAAGCTGTCTATGGCGCATAACTCAACTTCTCCTTAGCCCGCAAAAAACCGGCGCTCAATGTCACGGGCGCCATGCAACACACGAACAATCACCACGCCGCCGGGTGTTTCCCGGTAAAAGATAGAATACCGGCCTTCGGGAAAGCTGCGCAGCAACGGAGCAAGTTCGTCACGTTCGCGTCCAGCTTTCGGATGGAGCGCCAACAATTCAAACCGGTCTTCAAAGCGTAAGATCAGCTCGAACGCCGCCTGCGGATCAGCGGCGGCAATGTAGGCGGCAATTTCGTTTAGGTCCGCGCCGGCTTGGGCGCTGAGGTGATAGCTGGCCATCAATTTGCTTCCGGTTGTGCATACTTTGCTTTCAGTTCCGCCATGACCTCTCGCCCCTCGCGCACGCGGCCTTGCGCAACGTCATCCAGCCCCTTCCCGATTTCCGCGCGCAACGCTTCCAGGCGGCTGTGTTGCAGTTCGTCTTGCTCTTGTAACAAACGCAACGCCGCGCGCACGACTTCGGCGGCGGAGTTGTAAAGCCCGCTGGCAACTTTCTGGTTTACTAGGTGTTCGAGTTCAGGCGTCAAAGAGACATTCATAAAACAGCCTTCCTTTCTGGCCTGCGGATGATACTGAGCAACAAGATCGCCTGCAAGATCATCAGCCCAGTTCAAATCTGCGCCAGAATCAATTTCGCAATGGTCAAATAAATCAACAGCCCCGTCACATCAACCAAGGTCGAGATCATCGGCGCCGAAAGCACCGCCGGGTCTACGCCAAAATGGTGCGCGGTAATCGGAATGATTGCGCCGACCACCGTGGCCCAAACACAAATCGAGATGACGGTCACCGACACCGTCAAGGCAATGCTGGAATTGCCGGTCTGCCAATAGCTATACCCAAAGGCTACCGCGCCCAGCAACAAGCCGAGCAGCAACCCCGTGGTGGCTTCGCGGGCGACGACCTTCCAGGCGTTCTTGATGCCGATTTCGCCCAGTGAAAGGCTGCGAATGACGGTCATCACGGTTTGCGAACCGGCATTGCCACCCGTGGCGATGAGCAGCGGCACAAAGATCGTCAACGCAATAACGGTGTGCAATTCGTCCGCGTAACCAGCCATCACTTTGGCCGTCAGCGTACCGCCGATAAAAAGCAGGACCAGCCAACCGACACGCTGGCGCACGGCGTTGAAGAGCGAGTTTTCAAAATAGGGCCGATCCATCGCGTCAGCCTTGATGCCGGCCATCTTCAAGATGTCTTCGGTCTGCTCTTCGATCAGCACGTCCACCACGTCGTCCACCGTGACGAAGCCGACCACATTGCCGTCGCTTTCTAGCACGGGCACGGCCAGCAGATTGTATTTGGCGATTTTCTTGGCGACCGATTCCTGATCTTCGAGCGCTTCGACAGTGACGGGCTTGCGGCGCATCACGGCGGTGACCAGTTGCTCAATCTCACCCATCACCAGGTCGCGCAACGAAATCGAACCGAGCAGGTGCGCGTTTTCGTCCAGCACATAACAGGCATAGATGGATTCTTTTTCGCGCGCGACCGCACGAATGTGTTTGAGTGCCTCGCCCACGGTCATCTGCGGCGCCAGATGCACGAACTCGGTCGTCATGATCCCGCCCGCCGTGTGATCGGGGTATTGCAGCAGGTGTTCCAGTTCGGTGCGCGTGGCACTCTTGACCTGGCTCAGCACGCGGCGGCGCTCGTGCAAGCCCATCTGCTTGACGATGTCGGTGCTTTCGTCGGCGGCGAGGCCCTCAATGACTTGGGCGGCGCGTTTGGGATCGAGGCGTTCGAGGATGGCGGCGCGGCGCGTCATCGTGGGCTGGTCGAGCAATTCGATGATGCGCGGCACGGGCAGCATCATCACGACGCTGGCGGCTTCGATCAGCGTGAGTTGATTGAGCAATTCGACTAAATCTTCCGGCGCGAGTTCGCCGACAACCTCGCTGATCCCGACGTAGCTTTCGTCGAGGCGCAGGTTGATGCGTTCGCGCAGTTCTTCCAAAACGGACACAATTTTCTACTCCCAAGCTAGCGGGTACGATAACGTAGCGACTGGCTGCGCTTGTATTTCAGCGCGCGCGGGCTTCGAGTGTGGTAACGCGTTCTTCCAGGTCGGCCCGCTCACGCTTTTCGTGCCACATCTCTTGGCGCAGCAGTTTTAGATCAGTGCGAATCTCTTTGACGGATTGGCCGAGGTCGGCCACTTCTTTTGACGATCAACTCCAGGATGGGGCGTGTCTCGCGCGAACGATCTTCTGCGGAGGCTTCCAGCCGCACCAGCCGCGCGCTTGCGTCTGACTGCCAAGTGCGCATCTCCATCTGCCATTCACGGTTGGCAATCGCCTCCTTGACGAGAAAAGCCAGCTTCTCGCTGTCGGTCAACTCTTTGTTCAGTTCCGCAGTTGTGACTTCACTCATAACTTGGCCTGCCTTTCTTTCATATTAACGAGCTTCCCAACGCTCCTTCAACTCGCTCATCAACGCGATGAAGCGCGGGTCGTCGCGCAGTTTATCCAGTTTCTTATTCGCGGCAAAGTACGGATAGTTTTCATTGCCCAGCTTGACCGCGCGTTGCAGCCACTCGACGGCCTCGTCGCGCAAATCCTCCATCGCATAAAACGACGCCAGCCAGAAGGCGATGTCGTGATCGGCGGCGGCGGTGGCCTTGACCTGTTCGGTAATCAAGGCGCGCGCCTCGGCGTGTTGCCCTTTGGCGCTCAAGCAGCGCGCGATGAAAACGCGCAGCGCGTCGAAGTGCGGATGCTGTTGCAAGGTTTCTTCGGCTAGCGCCTGCGCCTCGTCCACGCGCCCTTGCAGGAAGAAGGTGCTGGCGATGAAGGTTTTGATGAGCGGATGTTCGGGTTCGACCTGGCGCCCCTTTTCCAATTCGGCCAGCGCCTCTTCAAAACGGCCCTGGTAGCTGTAAATCCGCCCGCGATTGTAGCTGGCCCAGACGATGTCTTTCGGATTGAGTTCGAGCAAGCGGTCGTACTGTTTGAGCGCCTTGTCGTATTGCCCATTCAGCCGGTAAAGCATGCCCGCGATGATGAAGACCGCCGGGTCATTCGGTTTGTCGCGGCGCACATCGGCCAATAACGACAGGGCTTTTTCCTTCTCGCCGCGATGCAAATGCACGTAAACCATCTGCAACGACGCGCTCGGCAATTCTGGTTCGAGCGCCAGCGCGCGCTGCAAACTGCGTTCGGCCAGATCGTAGTAATGCTCGCCGCCATAGCCTTGCGCGTGATGCACGTAACAGCGCCCCAACGCCGCGTGCGCGCGCGCGAAGTTCGGATCGAGTTTGATGGCCTGCCCGAACATCCCGATCGCCAGATCGAGTTCGCCGTCGTCAAAGGTGCGCGTCGTGTATTTGAACAGCAGATCGCGCCCGCGCAGGTAGTATTCATAGGCCTGTGGATGGTTGGTCTGCGGACGGTCAATCTTCTGCTGCTCTTCTTCGGTCAGTTTCAATTTCAACCCGGCGATCACGCGTTCGGCCAGTTCGTCCTGCATCGTCAACATGTCGCGCACGGGGATGTCAATCTTGTCGCTCCACTGCAATTCGCCGTTCGCGGTGGCGATCAGTTGCGCATTGAAACGAAAGCGTTCAGGCGTGCGCAAGAAGCTGCCCGTCAGCACGACGCTCGCGGCCAACTCTTCGCCGACCTGGCGCGGATCAATGGCCTGGCCGACGTATTGCGCGATGTAAGACGACGGGCGCACGACCAGCGAATGCAGGTGCGCGAGTTCGGTGATGATGCCGTCGGCCAGCGCAAACTCATAAAAATTGTCGGCGGCATTGCCCGACAGATTTTTGAACGGCAGCACCGCCACGGTCGGTTTCGTCTCGGTGCCCCAACTGACCGGGCGGGCGGCGGCGGGGCGATTGACCGCAGCACTGCCGCTGGGATTCTGGCTGGGCTGACCCGGGTCTGAACGTTGCTCGCGCGTCGGGGCCTTGCTGTCGGCGCTGCGTCCGCGACCTTGGAGCTTGAACAGGCCGCCGCTAAACACGCGTCCGACGGCATCGCTCAAACGCCACGCCCCAGTGCGCGCGCGTTGCGGCGGCAACGGAACCGGCGTCGGACTGGCATTTGAACCCGGCGCGAGTTCGCGCAGCAAGGTTCGCAATTCATCGCGCAGTTCAACCATCGTGGCGAAGCGGTCGGACGGTTCTTTGGCCAACGCGCGGTCGAGGATTGCCTGTAATCTCGTCTGCAATAGTGGCGGCGCGCCCGGCTGCAATTCGCGCAAAGGACGCGGCGTGGCGTTGATGACGCCGTGAAAAATCTCGATGCGATTGCGCCCGCTGAAGGGCTGCTGGCCGGTGAGCATCTCGTAAAGCAACACGCCCAGACTGAACACGTCGGTGCGATGATCCACGCGCTCGCCCGTCGCCTGTTCGGGCGAACCGTACCCCATCGTCCCATACGGCACGCCGATCTCGGTCATGGATTTGTCGTGCAGCGAATTGTTGGTGAGGCCATCGCCGTCAATCATTTTGGCCAAGCCGAAATCGAGCACCTTCACCTGGCCTTGTTCGTTGACGATGATGTTCGACGGTTTGATGTCGCGGTGCACGATGCCGCGCGCGTGGGCCGCGCTGAGCGCATCGGCAATCTGCAAGGCAATCGAGAGCGCGGCATTGACGGCGAGCGGCTGACCACCACTGTTTTGCCCACTGTTTTGTTGAATCGCCTGCTTCAGCGTCGGTCCGGCGATGAAGGGCATCACGATGTAACACAGCCCCTCGGTTTCGCCGATGTCGTAAATCGCGCAGATGTTCGGGTGGTCTAAGGCAGAGGCGAGGCGGGCTTCGCGTTCAAAGCGGCGGCGCGCGCTGTCGGTGGCGGCCAGTTCGGGCAGCAGGGTTTTGATGACGACCAGCCGTTGCAAACGCAAATCTTCGGCCTTGTACGCCGTGGCCTGCCCGCCCTGCCCAAGCTGTTCGATGATCCGATAGTGCGAAAAAATCTGGCCTGGTTCGAGCCGCAGCATGCCTGTTCCCTCAGTCCGAATTGAACGTTGTTTTTACATTGGTTGATCGTTAAGTCTGTTTGTTGAGCCGCGCGGAGCTTCCATTGAAAGCTGGCCGCTGAAAACCGCCGGTATGCTACTACCGGGGGCGGGTGTCAGCAAGACGGCGGGCTGCTTATTTCAGATTGGCACACGAAAAATTTCGTGCGGACAATCGCTCCAACGACATCGCACTGGCTTTCCAGTGCTGGAAGTGATCGAAGCCGCCCACCGCTGTCGCTTGCCAGCGTAAAAAAAATCCAGCCAGCGCCTGAACCTATTTCAGAAAGATCGCTCTTTAGTTCACGTAACACGCCGCGCGTGTTACTCGCAATCCAAACAGAACGAATCTTTTTCCATACGGCAAGCTGCCAGTTGTTTTAGGGAGAATTATGCGCCATAGCCAACACTGTTTCTTTGCACCTGCCTTACAGAACGGCTTAACCGCCGCCCTGATCGTCAGCATGTTTTATGCGCCGCTGCTCGCCTTGCAGCCCAAGCCGGTGGCCGCCGCCGCGCCCAAGAGTTCCCTGCATCCCCGTAACCTCACCCCCCCCCCAACAGTTAGCCGCCGCCGTGGTGTTTTGGCGTAAGCTCACCAGCCTCTTTCAAGCCAGCATTCTGGATACGTTGCGCAGTTCGACACCGGCAGCGCCGCAGGCCTATCAACCACTGCCTTTACCGACGCCCAGCTATGACGACCCCAAGCCGGTCAACACGGCCAATTATGACGCTTATTTGACCGCCGCCGTGCAGCCCGGAAATGCCACTGGGCCGGTGGGCGCGTTGCCGTTGCAAGCGCCTGATCCGACTGTAGCAAATTCGGTGACAGGCGGGTTATCGCTGGATCTGCTGCGGCATCGTTTTAATTTTATGGCACCGGTCGTAAATCTGGCCGGGCGGGCGGGTTTGGGTATGTCGCTGGGGTTGAGTTACAGCAGTAATATCTGGCAAGGCAGTGCAGCCGGGTTGACCTTCAATGTGGATCGCGGTTTTCCCGCGCCGGGCTGGCGTTTGGGCTTCGGGGCAATTCAGGTGCGCGACCCGGTCAATGGCGTTTATATCAACAGTGTGACGCAGCAAAATAGCATCATTTACCTGGCGCCCGATGGCACGCGCCACGACATGCGTGCAGCCGCTGGCGGGGGTGGCCTGTATGAAACCTATGACGGCAGTTACTTGCAATATAACGTGACTACGCAGGTGTTGAGTTTTCCGAACGGGACCAAGCTACAATTTGGGAATAGCAATGGCAATAACGGGTATTCTTACTCAACTTATAACTACGATTATTTGGCGCTGCCGGTGAAAATCACCGACCGCAATGGCAATTTCATCACGATTGTTTACCAAACGTTGTATTACCCGGCCAGCAACGGGAACCCGGCGAGCGAGAAACAGGTAATTGCTTATGTTACCGACACGGCGGGACGGCGGATTGATTTTGAGTACCAGAACAACCGGCTGACCGGAATCAAGCAGGACCGTAATGGCACGCCTTTTTATTTTGTGCGGCTGGATTATGTGCCGGTGACGTTGCAAACCAATTTCAGCGCAACCGATCCACCGTTGCCGAATGGGACGCAGGTGTGGATGTTGGGGCGCATCACCTATCCGACGGGTGTGAGTTTGCGGTTTACCTTTAACGGGTTGGGGCAGATTTCCGGGATTGCGCGCTGGGTCCCCGCGATCAACGGGCAAGGCGGCGAACGGCAGGCGGCGAAAACATCGTTTGGTTATAGCGACGATGCTGTCTTGGCCCGTAGCGAAACGGCGGAAAATTGGCAGGGCGCGAGTTACAGCTATATTCAGGGTAATTTCGGTTGGGGTGTGACAGATAACACCGAGCGCACGTACCAAGCCATCCAAAACGGCTTGACCACGGAGTTGCAGACGTTTCAGTACGGCGCGGACAATTACCTGAAGCGTGTTATTACCACGTACCAGCAAGATTCGGGTGTGGCGTACTGCGCAAACCCGCGTCCCGTGACCAGTGTGATTTGGGATAAGACGAACAGTGGAAGTTACACGATTCGCGGATCGAGTATTGAGTATCAGTGGTTTGCCGACGAACGGATTTGGCTGCCGGTGCGCCAATTCGATCAGCCGGATGGCAGCGGCGGTTCGTATCGCCACACGGTAACCACGTATAAACATTACCTGGCTCAGCGCATTTTGGGTCTGCCTGAGACGGTCGAGATTCGTAAAGGCCATGTGAACAACAGTGTTTTGCTCTCAAAGGTGCAGAACAATTATGACGAGCCAGGTGGTTATACCGATTCCAACAACCAGGCAGTGCCTTACCTGCAAAATTTCACGGGCGCGGTGCAACACGACGACACCAATTACCCTTTGGGGTTCACGACGCGCGGCAATTTGACCAGCGTGACGCAGTTCAATGTGGGTACTGAAGGAGGTTCGCGTGCGATCAAACGCGCCAATTACGACACGACCGGCAACCTGCTGGGCGCAGCCGATGCCGCCGGGAATCGCAAACAGATTGATTACAGCGACAATTACGCAAACAAACCGGCGGGCGTAACACAGCCGACGCAAGTCTACGCTTTCACCGCCACCGACCCGGTGGGGTTCAAGACGGGCGGCTGGTACGACTATTACACTGGCAACGTGCGCAAGACGTTTAACATCCCCAGCGGCACGCAGTGGCAACAGGTGGTCGAGACTACCTACGACCCGAACACTGACCGTCCGAAAAAGACGACGCGGCCCGATAGCGGCTCAGTAGAAACACATTACTGGGACAACCTGCTGGTGGTTGGGACCGTGCAAGAGATTGAGCAAGGTAAGAAGCGTTTCAAGTGGGAGTTCATGGATGGCGCGGGACATCCTTTCAAAAAAGCCAGTGATCACCCCGATGGCGTAAGCGGAAAGTACGCTGCCCAGTTATTTGCCTTTGATAAATTCGGACGCGTGAAAGATTCGTCGAATGTGCTGGCGACGAACGGGCAATTAAATTCGCAGGGCGAGTTCACTCCTGCTTTTGAAGACACGGGGGCCGGCTGGCTGTTCACGAACATAACCTATGACACTTTCTCGCGCATGGTGATGGCCAAGAAACCGGATAACAACGAGGTGCATGTGGATTACGAGGGTTGCGGTTGCGCGGGTAACATGACCAAGCGCGTGACCGATGAGTTGGGCAATTACACCGAGACGCACACCGACCTGTTTGGACGGCTGACCGAAGCGGTGGAACCAGGCGAGGTTCCAGCCAACGGCCATTACAGCAAAGCCCAGTATTTTTACGACGCACTAGACCGGTTGGTGAAAATTGAGCACACGGCGTTTTTCAACTATTACTATCAGACGACGCCGACCCAGACGCGCACCTTCAGTTATGACGGCTACGGACGGCTGGCGAGCGAGACGACGCCGGAAGCCGGGACGGTGAGTTATACATACACCGCGAATGACTTGGTCGCAGCCTCGACCAACGCCAATGGCAAGACGACGACTTACACCTACGACAAACGCAACTTGAACACGACAGTGGGATACAGCGATGCGACGCCGGGTGCTGGTTACACTTACGACGCTTATGGCGCGCGCACGCAAATGACGGATGGCGAGGGGCAGACGAGTTACTCGTATAACGGCTTCCGGCAATTGCAGAGCGAGACGCGCACCTTCAGCGGGTTGCCGGGCAAGGTGTTTGGGCTGAGTTACGCTTATAACTGGGCCGATCAAGTCAAACAGGTTGTGTATAGCGGACAGAATAGCGGCGGCTCACTGGCCCCCAACGAGACACTGGAAAACCGCAACGTCAACCGCGCGGCGGGCCGGCGCATTGCCCCGTCCGGTTTGCCCACCTTGCCCAACGCGCAGGGCACGCTCAATGCGACCGCGTCAAGCAATGCGGCGCTGCTGGTGCAAGCGGCCAAGGCCGATTTTGACGGCGATGGCAAGAGCGACTTTTCGGTCTGGCGGCCCGACGGTGGCATTTGGCAGATCATACGCTCTTCGGACAACGGGATGTACGCCACGGCTTGGGGCAGCGGGGTCGCGCCTTACAACGACAGCATCGTGCCGGGCGATTATGACGGCGACCACAAAACCGATCTGGCCGTGTGGCGGCCCGGCGAGGGCAATTGGTACATCAAACGTTCTTCGGATGGTAATGCGCAAGCCATCCTCTGGGGCACAGCGGGCGATGTACCTGTGCCGGGTGATTACGACGGTGACGGCAAGACCGATGCCGCCGTCTTCAGGCCCAGCGACGGCAATTGGTATATCAAACGCTCGTCGGACAATAACACGCAAAGCACAGCCTGGGGCCTGGCCAGCGATTTGTTAGTGCCCGGCGATTATGACGGCGACGGCAAAACCGATGTCGCCGTCTGGCGGCCCAGCGATGGTTACTGGCATATCAAACGTTCATCAGACAACCAATCGCAATCCACCCTCTGGGGTTCTAGCGGGGCCCAATACAACGATGTGCCCGTCCCGGCGGATTATGACGGCGACGGCAAAACCGATCTGGCCGTCTTCCGGCGCGCCACCGGCACTTGGCACGTCCTGAAAAGCTCGAACGGCGCGACGCAATCGCAGGCCTGGGGTGTCGGCACAGACCTGCTGGTGCCGGGCGATTATGATGGCGATGGCAAGGCCGACTTCGCCGTGTGGCGGCCCGGCGTTGGCACATTTTATGTGCTGCGCAGTTCGTATGGGACGAATCTGGTGCAGGCCTTAGGGCAACAAGGCGACATCCCCATACTTTCGAGCGGGATTCCCACACCGCCCCCAGCAGGCAATTTGACCATCAGTGGGCAGCTCACCAATTCGCAGGGCAGCAGTGGTTTGGGCGGCATAGTGCTGACCTTGAGCGGGTCGTTGGCGCTGCAAACAGTCACGGATGGCAATGGCAATTACAGCTTCGCCAATCTGGCGGGCGGGGGCAGTTACACGGTCACGCCGTCGAGCAACGCGCACACCTTTAACCCAGGCAACCGTTCGTACCCGAATCTGAGCGCGCACGTAACGAACGCCAACTTTACCGGCTTCCCGTATGCGCCGCCGCAGTTCCCGTTCAACAAAACGATCAATTACGCCTATAACAACGTGGGCGCGCTCAGCGGCGTGGGGACGAACCTGATCGGGACGGATGCGAGTAACACGACGAACGTCATCAACGGGCTGCAATTCAAAGCCTTCGGCGCAATCAAACAGTTGAATTACGGCAACGGCTTGCAACTGACGATGGGCTACAATGCCATGCGCCAACAACCCATCACGATGAAAGTCGGGCCGAACGGGACGGGCTCGATCATCAATTACACCTATGAGTATTACGACGCGAGCGGCAATAATAACAACCGCATCCGCAGCATCACGGACGGCGTAGATCCGAGTTATTCGGCGAGTTACGCTTACGACCGGTACAACCGGTTGATAGGCGCAGGGTCGGGGATTCTCACGAACGCGCGCAGTTACACCTATGACCCCTTCGGCAACTTGCGGAC
>JANOWX010001159.1:0-9304 GCA_031418175.1 Acidobacteriota bacterium
CCCGCTGTGCCCCGTAACACGGACGGCACAACCTGCGAATCTTAAAATGTAGCTGCCAACTCAAATTCGACCCCCGTGTCATTCAAAGTTGACAGCTACAAAACCGAGAGGAGTGCTGGTAAAGCGTGTGCTCCGAACTCAACTCAAAACCGGAAAAGGAACCGGCCCGCAGGTTGCGACACTCAGTGTGCCCCGTAACCCAAGTGACGTAACCTGCGAACCGATAAACCGTAGTTGCCTGTCAAAATCCGACCCCGTGTCTTAACTTTTGACCGGCGACTACGAAAACCGAGAGGAGTGATGAGCAAAGAACTCGTGCGAATCGGGAAGAGCGCGCCGCGCGTCAGACGCCCTGCGCTGTTGGTGAGGTCAACGCTTTGCATCGAGCAGCTTTTCACGCCCCTCCCGCCTGTAAAAATCTTGGCAATGTGATTGATGCCTGTTGGCAAGGGACTCCGCTAATACTGTCTCGCCATTCTTACGTTCGTCCCTTGTGCCTGACCCTAGAGCAACGACTGTGCCAGTGGCTGCCGAAGCTGCATTTTGATTTTGAGAAATGTGGCAATTGCTGCAATGACTGGATTTTCGGTGCTGATGTTTGATTGCATTAGGAAAGGAGTGCCGCCACAACCCGTCCCAAACTGCTGACAAGACCTTTCCTTGTCCACGATGAAAGACACATGCCGTTGACCATGTCTACGGATGGTGACAACGGATGGCGACAAGGGGACGGATGAGGACAAGTGAGTTGGCCGGCGCTGCGGACTTGTGGAATAATCCGTCGCCTGCAATCCCAATTTCTCGACAAGCGAAACCAATAACTAGGGCAACCATGACCAACGAAGAAGTCCTGCAAATTTTTGAAGCGAACCACGCCCTGCTCAGCGGGCATTTCCTGCTCACCTCCGGGCTGCACAGTCCGCGCTATTTGCAATGTGCGCTCGTGCTGCAACAGCCACGTGTGGCCGAGCGCCTTTGTGCTGCCTTGGCTGCCAAAACCCAAAGCGACCCGCGCATCGGGGCCGTTGATCTGGTCATCGCCCCGGCGCTGGGCGGTGTGATCGTGGCGCACGAAACGGCGCGGGCCTTGGGGCTGCGCGCGCTCTTTACCGAACGGCAAGAGGGCAGGATGAAATTGCGGCGTGGTTTTACACTGCAGCCCGGTGAACGTTGTTTGGTGGTGGAAGACGTGGTGACGACGGGCGGCTCCACGCGTGAGGTGATGGACTTGGTCACGCAACTCGGCGGCGTCGTGGCCGGTGCCGGTTCATTGATTGATCGCAGCGGCGGCGCGGTGGATTTGGGCGTTCCGCGTCACGCTCTGGCCGTGCTGGAAGTGCCGGTGTGGAAGCCTGAAGAATGCCCGTTGTGCAAGGAAGGTTCGACAGCGATTAAGCCGGGCAGCAGGCAGTAACAAACAGGACTTACGCAAAAGAGCATGGAGTTCAGGCTTCAGCGTGTCTTGGAGATCACGCACACAGGCTGAAGCCTGAACTCCATGCTCTTTTGCCGTGTTTGTTTGTGCTTCTGCGTAAGTCCTGACAAAAAAACTCGGCGGGTACTCTGCCACTCAACTCAGTTTCTGGTCAAAGCCGATAAAGATTGGTTCAGGCAACAGCACCAAGCTGAAGCGCTCATGCACGCGGCTTTGAATCTCGCGCATCAATTCGACGACTTCACTGGCGCGCGCGCCGCCGCGATTGACGATGGCGAGCGCGTGTTTGCGCGACAGTCCGACGTTGCCGCGCGTGTAGCCTTTGGCAAAGCCCGCCCGTTCAATCAGCCAGGCCGCCGGGACTTTGAATTGCGCGTTGTCCGCCGCGTAATGCGGGATAGCTTCTTCAGCTTTCAACCAACCCGCCGCCCGCGCGTTCGTTTCCATTGCGCTAAATTCTGCGGACGAGAGGAGCGGATTTTTGAAGAAGGAACCGGCGCTGCGTGTGTCCGGATCGGCAGGGTCAATCACCATCGCTTTGTGGCGGCGAATGGTGAGCACGGCGGCGCGCACTTCGGTGAGCGTTGGCGCAGCGATTGAATCCGCGAAGAATTGTTTGAGGTCGGCATAGCGCAACGCCGGCGCGCCGTTCACACGCAAAACATAGGTCACACGCAGCACGATAAAGCGTTCGCGTTCGCGCGTGTTGAAGCGGCTGCGGCGGTACCCGAATTGGCACGCGGCGTTGCTCAATTC
This sequence comes from Acidobacteriota bacterium, assembly GCA_031418175.1. Taxonomy (GTDB): domain Bacteria; phylum Acidobacteriota; class Blastocatellia; order RBC074; family RBC074; genus JACPYM01. Next base: position 2,192 of record JANOWX010001159.1, read on the forward strand.
AACGATCTGCCCCGTCTGCCGGTCAAAGGCGCGCACGTTGGCGATAGTCTCGCTGACTTCCTGTCCATACGCGCCGACATTCTGGACGGGCGTACCACCAACAGAACCGGGAATCCCGCTCAGGCATTCGACGCCCGCCCAGCCTTGTGCTACGCAATGCGCCACAACGTCATCCCACGCTTCGCCCGCTGCTGCGGTCACGCGGGCGGAATCGTTTTTGACGTGTGCTTCCACGCCACGCAAGGCAATCCGCAACACCAAGCCAGGAAAACCCGCATCCGCCACGACCAGGTTGCTGCCGCCACCGAGCACGAAAACGGGCAAGTCGGGTTGGGCCGCAAACGCGAGCGCCACGGGAATTTCATTCTCTTGTTCAATCGCGGCAAAGAAGCGCGCCGCGCCGCCGACTCCTAAGGTCGTCAACGGTGCGAGCGGGACGTGTTGCTGTATGAAGGCGGGTTGCTGCATCGGCGCCGCATTATCCGGGAGTCACAATTGCGGCTGCAAATGGGCTCTGAGCGCGCGCATCCCGGCGGCGAGTTGGGTTTTGATCTCGGCGGGCGCGCGGCCCAGTTGGCTGGCGATCTCGGTGTAGGTCAACCCGGCAAAGCAGGCCAATTCCAACGCGCGGCGTTGTTCGATGGGCAGCCGCATCAGTGCGCGGCGCACGCGGTGACGCCGGTCTGTCACTTCAGTACTTTCGGGCAAAGACTCGGTAATGCCCGGTTCCGCTGGCGCATTGGCGCTGAGCCCGTCCTGTGTTGGCCGTTGTTGAGGCCGTGCGCGCAAGCGCTCCAACGCCAGCTTGCGCGCCAACAGCATTAACCAAGCGAGCGGGGCGAGCGGGGCGAGCGGGGCGTGCGGCTGGTTTTGGGCTTGTCCGGCTTGTTGCCAGACTTGGTCATAAACATCCAGCAGCACGGTTTCCGCGCTGGGGCGTTCGCGCAGCATAGCGAGCAGCAGGCCGAAAACAAGCCGGTGCGTTTGATCGTAAAACGCGGCCAGAGCCGCCTGATCTTGCTGCGCGATGCGCATTAGCAAGTCCTGCCACAGCGGCGGGGCGGTGTAAGCGGGTTGGTTGCGAATTGCTTGTTGCGGCATGCGGTCTCCTCTTTCGTGTCTGACCGTCGGGTTATAGTGGCGTCGTGTGGGGACGCTCATTCGTTTAGGCGTGAAAGCGGCGTGAAAAGGGTCATGCCGCAATACTATTTCTTCCGGTAAAAAAATTCGGGCCGGTTTTTTGGAGTGCTGCGTCGAGCCGCAGCACTCCACAGGTGCTTCAGCGAATGACCTTTGTCTTCCGCCGGGAAATCGCAGCGGCGCGGGCGGACAATTCCCGGTCGTAATAAGCGTGAACGAAACGTGAAAAAGGTCAGGCCGGAAAATTTAAGCGGGAGCGCCTGTCTAAGCGCTCCCGCTTAATTGCAATGGGCCTGGTTTAGTCCAGCGGTTCGACTGTGATCTTTGTGCATTTGATCGTACCGGCGCCCGCAAGGAACTTGTTGCCCTGCGGGTCAAAAAGGTCAATCAACACCGTGCCGTTGATCTCGTTGCCGGCGTTGTTGAGATTGAATTTCACGCGCCCCTTAAACAGGCTGTCGAGATTGCCGTCCTGGTCGAAGAGCAATTGTTTATACGTCACCAGAAATTCGTTGTTGCCGCTACGCTCCCACGCGCCGTGTTCGCTGCTGGCGAGATGCGGCGCTGGCGGACCGGCATCCGTGGCGACCACCGTGCCGTCGCTGCCGAACGTGAAAAGAATGCGGAAGGGCGGCGGGCCGCCGGCTTCGGGCGTGAAGACGCCTTCCCACGAGCCGGTGAAGGCTTTGCGTTGCGCCTCTTTGGCGCGTTCGATCACGTCCAGGATGCTGCCACCCGCGCCCGCTTGGGCGGCGGCAGCGGTTTCCTGCGTCTCCGCTGTTTGCGCATAAGCGGATGGTGTGGCGACGAGCGCGTTAATGGCCAACAGGGCTGTGAACATTGCGGACAATACGATTTTGCTGTGCTTCATAAAATTTGCTCCTTTCAAGCTTTCTTCAATGGATTGCGGAAACGTGTGCGGACAAACGAGCAGTTGGTCTGCGCTCGTTTCCAGGTAATGCAACAAACCGGCTTCGACCCAACGATAGACCGTGCGCACGCTGACGACGGCCAACGCGGCGGCTTCCGCTGCGGTGAGCAGCACGACCGGGGTCGGGCAGCACGGACAAAAAACGGGCGCGGGCGGCGTGGCGTTTTGTATTACCAAGCGTCTGCGCTCCACTGTGATTTCGATCCGCCGGGTTCGGTTCATGGCGTTTGTGCTGGTCATTCAGACTGGGTAACGGTCTTGGGTTTGGGCTGGTGGCGGTGCTACAGTGTGCGCCGAACCGGCCTCACGCCGGGGCCGCTTGGCCTCGACGCGGCGCAAGATGCGGCAAAGGCTGGGCTAAAATCTTTAAGCCCGGCGGCTAAACTTCCTAAAGTTGTTAAAGCAGTGGAAAACAAAATAGTTCCGCGCTTCTATGAATTCGATTCCTTTCGTCTGGATGGGCGCAAGCGGGTCTTGTTGCGCGCCGGCGAACCCGTGGTGCTGACGCCCCGTGCCTTGGATTTGTTGCTGACCTTGATCGAACGGCGCGATCAGGTGGTTGAAAAGGACGAGCTATTGAACTTGCTCTGGCCGGACTCGGTGGTTGAAGAAAACAATCTGACGGTCAACGTCTCGGCGTTGCGCAAGGCGCTGGGCGTGGGGCCGGGTGAACGGCGCTACGTGGTGACCGTGCCCGGACGCGGCTATCGCTTTGTGGCTGACGTGGTGGAAGTGGTCGAAGAGTCCTCAGCCTTGCTGCCCGCTCTCGCTCCCACCTTGGTCGTGGAAGAGTCGAAGCTACGGATGGTGATTGAAGAAGAGATATTGGATGGGGAAGCGGAGGGGCTAAGAGACGGGCCGGTGAAGGAATTGCCTCGCCCCGTTGCCCTGTCACCCCGTCCCCCACTCGCGCTTTTCCCCCGTCGTCCTGTCGCGTTATTCGCTTTGCTGGGGCTGCTGCTAGCCGCTGGCGTCTACTGGTGGCAAAACAGGCAATCCGCAATCCGCCTTGCTGAAGGGCCACAATCCGCAATCAAAACGCTTGCCGTCCTGCCGTTCAAACCGCTGGTGGCCGAGGGGCGCGACGATTATCTGCAAATGGGGATGGCCGATGTGTTGATCACGCGGCTCAGCAAGCTGCGTCAGGTCGCAGTGCGTCCCTTGTCGGCCATACGCAAATACACGGCGCTCGAACAGGACGCGCTGGCAGCCGGGCGCGAGTTGAAAGTGGATGCCGTGCTCGACGGGCACATCCAACGCGCGGGCGAACGCGTGCGGGTGACCGTGCGTCTGGTCAACGTCAATGACGGCGCGACGCTCTGGGCCGAAACGCTGGACGAGAAATTCACCGACCTTTTCACGGTTGAAGACAGGCTTTCAGAAAAGCTGGTCGCCGCGTTTGCGCTCAAACTTTCACCCGCCGAGCGCCAGTTGCTAGTCCGGCATTACACGGCGAATGGCGAAGCCTATCAGGCTTATCTGCGTGGCCGTTACTTTTTGAGCAAGTGGACAAAACCCTCGCTGGAAAAGGCAATTGAAGCGTTCGCGCAAGCGCTCAAGGCTGATCCTGAATACGCCCCGGCACATTCGGGCGTAGCCGATGCCTGGACTCTGTTGGGTTATCTGGGCTTTTTGCCAATGCGCGAGGCCTTCCCAAAATCTGAAGCGGCAGCCTTGCGCGCTTTGCAACTCGACGACACGCTCGGCGAGGCCCATCTCTCGCTGGCCAAGACCAAGCTGTTTTACGCCTGGGATTGGCCCGCGTGCGAACGTGAGATCAACCGCGCTTTGGAACTCAGTCCCAACTTTGCCGACACGCATGGGATGAATGGCGCGTACTTGACGGCGATGGGCCGCTTTGGTGAAGCGCTGGCCGCTCGCAAACGCGCGCTGGAACTTGATCCGACCTCGCCGTTGTATACGACGATGGTGGGCTGGGTTTACTTCTACCAACACCGCTACGACCAAGCCATCGAGTGGTATCGCAAGGCGCTTGAACTTGATCCCAATTTTGCGCTCGCGCACGATGACCTCAGCAACGTGCTGTTTCAAAAAGGCGACGCCGAACAAGCCGTGGCCGAAGTTATCAAGTTCCGCACGCTGACTGGCGTAAGCACGGCCAATCTAACTGCCTTACAGCAAGCCTTTGTCGCGGGGGGCAAACTGGGCTATTGGCGCAAAGAGTTGGAACTGGCCGACGAACGGGCGAAACAGGGGGCACCACTCCCCGCTTGGCGTATGGCCCGCCTCAACGCCGAACTCGGCGACCGCGAGCAGGCGCTGCTGTGGCTCAATCGGGCGTATGAAGACCGGTCAAGCATGTTGGTTTTTCTCAAAGTGGTGCCGCTTTTTGAGAGCCTGCATGAGGATCCGCGCTTTGCTGAGTTATTGCGGCGTATCGGTCATTCCTAAAAATCCCTGGCTGACTCATTGATGAACTATCGCATCACCATCGCCTATGACGGGACGAACTATTGCGGCTGGCAGATGCAGCTTGACCGCCCGACTGTGCAAGGCGTGCTGGCCGAAGTCTTGCAACGCTTCGCGGGCGCGCCCGTCGTTACGCACGGCGCGGGGCGCACCGACGCGGGCGCGCACGCCGAAGGGCAGGTCGTGTCGTTTCATCTGAACAAAGTCTGGGAAGGCCCGGCCTTGCGGCGCGCGCTCAATGCCAACCTGCCGTTTGATATTCGTGTGCTGGAAGCCGCGCAGGCCGCAGAGCGCTTTCATCCGCGCCTTTATGCCAAGGGCAAAACCTACCGCTATCAGCTTTACAACGCCGAGGTGATGCAGCCGCTGCTGGAACGGTATGCCTGGCATCATCCCTACGCGCTCGATCTGGCGCGGCTGCGAGAAGCCGGGCAGCAGTTGCTGGGCACGCATGATTTCAGCGCCTTTACGACGACGGATTGCGAGACCAAAACGCGTGTGCGCACGCTCAGCGACTTCAACATTGAAAGCGACGGCCCGTTGCTCAAGTTCTGGTTTAGTGGCGATGGCTTTCTGCGCTATCAGGTGCGCACGATGGTCGGGGCGCTGGTGGCGGCCAATCGCGGGCGTTTGCCCGCCGGTTCCATCCTAGCTTTGTTGCAAAGCAAAGACCGTATGCTGACGGGCGCGCCTGCGCCGGCCAAAGGGTTGACGCTGGTAAAAGTCGAGTATTAGTATGCGACGCTTGTCATACGGCAGTCAGTCGTTGCGATCAAGAACTCATCCACCTGGCAACCAGCAGAAACGCTAAGCAAGATGCGCCGCCTCTTCGTGTTTCTTGGTGTGGCTTCGTGGGGGGAAACTGCCGCAAGCATGGGAATGGAATGTTAGAAGATTTCGCAGGCATCATCGAACCGGGTTCGCGCGACGAACAGTTGTTGCGCCAGCTTGATTTCGCCCGCTTGCCGCGCCACCTCGCCGTGATTATGGACGGCAATGGACGCTGGGCCAAGAAACGCTTTCTACCGCGTGTCGCCGGGCATCGCGCCGGTGTCGAGGCCGTGCGCGCGACCGTGGATACTTGCGCGCGCCTGGGGCTTGAAGCGCTCACCTTGTATGCCTTCTCGGTCGAGAACTGGAAGCGGCCGCCCTTCGAGATCGAAGCCCTGATGACCTTCCTGAAAGAATACCTGCGCAAAGAGATTGACAACATCCACCGCGAAAACATCCGCTTTCAAACCATCGGACGCACACGCGAACTGGATGAGTCGGTGCAATTCGAATTGCGTTCGGCGACACACAAGACGGCGCACAACACCGGCATGGTGCTCAACGTCGCGCTCAATTACGGCGGGCGCGTCGAATTGGTGGACGCCTGCCGCGGCTTGCTGGCCGAGTGCCAGCGCGAAGGCCGCACGCCCGATTCAATTACCGAAAGCGATCTGGCGCGGCATCTGTATACGGCGAATCTGCCCGATCCTGATTTGCTGGTGCGCACGAGCGGCGAATTCCGGGTGAGCAATTTTCTGTTGTGGCAAATCGCCTACGCCGAGATTTATGTGACGGACGTGCTCTGGCCCGATTTCCGGCGGCCCGATTTGTTCGCCGCCATTTTGGATTATCAAAAGCGCGAACGCCGTTACGGCGGTTTGGCGACGGAACCGCAACGCGCGGTCGTCAAAGCCTCTTGAATTGGCCTATCCATCGAGTAGCCCTGCATGGCACGTGTTCTCACCGCCGTAATCTTCCTGCCGTTTCTTTTTGCTGCGCTCTGGCTCGGCTCCCCGATCTATTTTGTGACACTGGCCGCGTTCGCCATCGTGTTGGGCTTGGTCGAGTATTACCGGCTGGCGAAATCCGGCGGCGAAGCGCAGGGCTTGCTGGCAGCGGCGGGAATCATCGCCGCTTTTTATTTTGGGCGGCACGATCTGGTGGCGGCGATTTTGGCGGCGCTGGTGATCGTTGAATTGCTGGCGCAACTGTTCGGCAATCTCGACAGTGAAGATTTGTCGCACGTGTTGCCTGCTGCTGCTGAACGGCTGTTCGGTGTGCTCTATGTCGCGCTGCTGGGCGGTTACATCATCGCCTTGCGCACGGCGGGCGGCGAAGAGTTGCATCTGCCCGCCAAGCTGCTCACGCTCTTTTTCATCGTCGTGTTTGCGGGCGACACGGGCGCTTACTACACGGGCCGCACGCTGGGGAAACGCAAGCTCGTGCCGCGCATCAGTCCTGGTAAAACAGTTGAAGGCGCCATCGGTGGCTTGGCTGGTAATGTGATCGCCGCGCTGATTGCGCATTACACCTTCTTCCCCGAATTGAAATTGGCGCACGCGGTGCCGCTGGCCTTGGTGATGGGCTTTTTGGGCGCGACCGGCGACTTGTGCGAATCCATGTTGAAGCGTGGCGCCAAAGCCAAAGACGCGGGCCATCTGATTCCCGGCCACGGGGGCGTGCTGGATCGGCTGGACAGTATGTTGTTTAACGCGCCGCTGCTCTATTACTACTACCAGATGTTTTTGAAGTAGGTCGGCAGTTGTGGGGCAAACGACCACCCCAGGGACCTAGTGGGAACCACGGGCCAAGAAAAAAGAGACAAATACGGATTATATGGT
>JANOWX010001160.1:0-1634 GCA_031418175.1 Acidobacteriota bacterium
CGTTCGTATGGTTCGTGCGGAAAATTAACACCTGGGTACGCACCGCTTCCAGCGTGCAGTCTTGGCAGTAGACCGATTGATGCTGAAAGGTAATTACTTCGGAATGAATCGGTCTTACCGCACTGCGGCACGCTGGAAGCGGTGCGTACCCAGGCTTTGCCACGACGCAGAAAACAGTGAAGGAGTGATTACCGGATGAATCTGAGCAAAGTCCTCGTAATGCTCGCAGCCTTGCTGATGTTGAGCGGCGCTGGCAGTTTCAGACAAAGCGGCGCCGCGGCCAACGTGAAAGCGTTCATCGGCGCGCGCCTCATTGACGGCTCAGGCCAGCGCGCACGCGAGAACGCCGTGCTAATCGTGCGCGCTGGCAAAGTGGAAGCCGTGGGTTCAGCCGCGACAATGCGGATTACCGGCGGCGCGCAAACGATCAATCTGGCTGGCAAGTTCATCATCCCCGGTCTGATTTCGACGCACGTCCATATCTCTGACGTTCAGGGCGTGCGGCCGCCCGCTTACACCGCTGAGAACACGCTGCGCCAACTCGGCGTTTTCGCGCGTTACGGCGTCACGTCAGTCTTGAGCCTGGGCGGCGAAAAGGAACCGGCCTTCAAAGCGCGCGCCGCGCAGAACACGCCCGCGTTAGATCGAGCGCGCCTCTATCTGGCCGGCGATGTCATCACCGGCAGTACGCCGCAGGAAGCCCGCCAGATGGTGGCGCGTGTCGCCGCCGCGAAACCCGACATCATCAAGATTCGCGTGGACGACAACCTCGGCACTACGGCCAAAATGACGCCGGAAGTTTTTCGCGCGGTCATTGACGAAGCCCACCAGCGCGGGCTGCGCGTTGCGGCGCACATTTTCTATCTCGAAGACGCGAAGGCGGTGCTGCGCGCGGGCGCCGATTTCATCGCCCACAGCGTGCGTGACAAAGACATTGACAACGAATTCATCGCGTTGATGAAGCAACGCAACATCCCTTACTGTCCGACCCTGACGCGCGAAATCTCGACCTTCGTTTACGAAGCGACGCCCGCGTTTTTCGCCGATCCTTTTTTCCTGCGCGAAGCCGACCGCGCAGTGATCGCCCAATTGCAGGAGCCGCAACGCCAGGAAGCCATGCGCAAATCGCCCGCCGCGCAGCGTTATAAAGAGGCGCTTGAGATTGCCAAGCGCAATCTCAAGCGCGCGCTTGAGGCCGGATTGCTGGTTGTGATGGGCACCGACGCAGGCTCGTTCGCCAATCGCTTTCAAGGCTACTTCGAGCATCTCGAAATGGAGTTGATGGCTGAAGCGGGACTGACACCCGCGCAAATCCTGCGCGCCGCGACCAGCGACGCCGCACGTGCGTTGCGCGTTGATGGGATCGGCGCGCTCACCAAAGGCGCCTGGGCCGATTTTGTGGTGTTGGAGCACGATCCATTGCAGGACATACGCAACACACGTAGCATCACCTCCGTTTGGATCGCTGGCAATCAGGTGCGCTAATGCCGATAACGAAGCGCCACGCTGAAGTATGGATACGCAATCGTGGCGTAACTTATAGCGGTTTGCACGTGCGTGCGACGTGTCAGTAGCCCGACCGTGAGGGAGGGCTTGCTTGCGAAACCAGCCCTCCCTCACGGTCGGGCTACTGA
>JANOWX010001161.1:0-2788 GCA_031418175.1 Acidobacteriota bacterium
CAGACCCACTGATGCTGAAAGGGAACCCTCCGGCATTCATCCGTCTGCCGCCACGCCCGCACGCTGGAAGCGGTGCGTACCCAGGGTTTAACGTGTTTTTTTCGTAACGTAAGTTTGCAGCAGCTTGACGATCAAATCCGCTTCCGCGCCATTTTTAGAAGCGGGCGAGAATTGAATGATGAGGCGCGGCAGCGTCTGCACCACGACGACGGGCGCGATGGGCAGCCGTTCGATTTTGTTGATCTGTGCGCCTTGCAAGGTCGAGATGGTCAGGTTCGGATTGCTCATATCCGCCAGCACCACCTTGCCATCTTGCACGCGCAACCAAGCGGTCTTCGGGTCTTCCCAAACAAACCCGTTGCCGGTGCGTTTGGGCCGCCGCCACTGGCTGTCGTAAGAGACCTTGAACATGCCCGCGCCGCCCAGCTTGATCGCCTGTTCCATCTGGCTCACCGCCTTGGCGCTGTCGTTCTTGTAGTAGAGATACAGCACGCCGAGCTGTTCATAAGCGCCCGCTTTGTTGGCGTCTGCGGCGATCAATTCATCGAGTTGTTTGATCGTCTCGTCCACGCTGGCAGTCTCGCCCGCTTTGAAGCGGCCTGAAATCAGTTGCAAGCGCACGTCATACGCCGCTTCGGTCATGCCGGTGCGCGTGACTTTGAGCGAATAGGCGCCGCTGGCTTTTTTGTCATCGGCCGTGTTCAGCACGCGCACGCGGTATTCGCCATCGGCGGGCAGCGTGCCGGTCGGCGTATCGAAGCGGTAATCGCCCGTCATCGAATCTTTGACGATGGGCAATTCGGCGCGCGCCTGATCGCTAATGCGCAAACTGAGCGCGGGGCTGTCCGGTTGAAATTGAATCAGCAACAGGTCGGATGCTTTGGCCGTCAGCACGTATTCGTTATAAAAGTGCCCGGTCGCCAAGCGGCCTGTGCCGGGCGCTTCCAGGCTGGCAATCACGGGTTGATTGAACGCCAATGCCGGCGTGCTGGCCGGACGGCGCGTCAATGACGAAGGCTTGCTCTCGACTGGCGCGCTCACACTGGCGGTCGTACCAGGCGTAGGTTTCGGCGTACCCGGTTTGCCTTTCGGCGCGGGTGTTGGTTTGGGTTTGGGTTTTGTGGCAGGCGGCAACTCGCCGCTGCCTTGCGCACTGACTGGCAAGGCCAGACAAGCCGCCAGCGCAATACTAAATGTAAGACGATAGAGTTGCTGTCTGTTCATAACGCCTGCCTTTGAATCAGGATTTACGCAAAAGCGCATGGAGTTCAGGCTTCAGCCTGTCTGGGAGAGCCTGAACACAGGCTGAAGCCTGAACTCCATGCACTGGCACTGCGGTTATCTGTGCGTCGCGCATATCCTGTGAATTATTTCTGCGGCGCATCCTGTACGCAGCGGAAACTGGTTTGCTTGTAATCCAGCGCGGTGCCTGCGGGCATGTCCTGGCGCGTCGCGGGCCAGCCACGGCGAAAAGTCGCGGTCGCCTGCTTTGCCTGACAGCCAAAAGAACAGCCGCGAATCACTTTCAAGTTTTGATAGCCGTCGGGAATCTGGACCGGCTTGCCGCCGGCATATTCCTTGTAATCGCTCGCCGTCCACTCCCACGCATTGCCCACCATATCGAAGACGCCATAAAAACTCTGGCCGCGCAGATAGGCGCCGACGGGCGCGAGTTGGCGTTTGTCCGCCGCATCTTTCGCCACGTTTGCCAAATCGTCTTCCCAGCCGTTGCCCCAGGGATATACGCGGCCATCGGTGCCACGCGCGGCAATCTCCCATTCCTCTTCGGTCGGCAAACGCTTCTTGGCCCACTTGGCGTATTCGTTGGCGTCGGCCCAGGTCACATCGGTCACGGGCAATTTATCGGCGCCCGCCGGATAGCGTTTGCCCTGCCACGAGGGTGGCAGCAGGTAGCCGGTGGCCTCGATGAATTGGGCGTACTGCTCGTTGGTGACTTCGGTTTGATCCATGTAAAAAGGCGCGACGATCAGCGAATGCGCTGGACGCTCGTTTTCTTCGCCGTCTTCGCGTCCGACTTTGAATTCGCCGCCGGGGATCAGAACCATTCCGGCAGGCACGACGGGCGCGTTCGCAAGGGGCGTATTGTTGGCCACGGGTGAAGCCTGTGCCGTGGGTTTGTCAACGACCGGCGTTTTATTTCCGTCAGTCAGAAAGGCCCACGCCGCCAGCGCCGCCGCCAACGCCACAGCCGCGATGCCGATCAGCATGACTTTTTGCGAACCGCTTTTCTGACCCGGCTGAACAGACGCAGCGACAGCTATCTGCGGAATTTCGACGACCGTCACGGCAGCTTTGGCTTCCGCTTTGTCTTTGAGCTTGTCCTTCTGCTTTTCTTTCTTTTCGGCTTTGGCGCTGCCTTTGCCGGCTTTGAGTTCGGCTTGTGCCTTGGCCGCAGGCGGAGCCGAAGCGACCGGCGTGTCGAGCAGTTCCGTCCCCTCGAATAGTTGCGCCTTGTTTTCAGCCGGCGGCTGCATGATTTCGGTGCGATTGGGCGTCGTCGCTGCCTTGGGTTCCGGTGCGGCGGGAATCATCGTCGCATAGGCATCGCGTACCGGTTCGGGGGCGGGCGCTGCCGGAATCATCGTCGCAAAAGCATCACGCGGCGGCGGTGACGCAACCAACGGCTCATCCGTCAAGACTGTGTCAAACGCGGCGGCCACCGGTTCAGCGCGCACGTCCGTTTTGAACCTGTCTATGGCGGGGGCAGAAACCTCATTGACGACCGTCTTGAAATCATCGCCAGAGGCTAAGTCTGATGTCGGCGGCA
>JANOWX010001162.1:0-3174 GCA_031418175.1 Acidobacteriota bacterium
TACACTCACTGAGGCTCAATAAAGACGCCGCGCTGTCTGATTCCAGACAACGGTCTGTTTGTTTGCAGCCGAAATCGTTTCAGCGAGGGTGCATTACTTCTCAAACAATGCGCCCTCGCTTATTTTTCCTTCCGCAATTTCCGACGCAGCCAAGCCGTATTTTTGCATGCGATAAATCAGCGCGCTGCGGGTAATGTTCAGATACTGCGCCGTGCGGGTTTGATTGCCGCCATGTTTTTCCAGCGCCTGCCGCAAAATCTCGCGCTCTACTTCTTCCAAATCAATACCGTCATCGGGCAGTTGCAGCAACACGTCCTGTTCGGCGATGACTGCCATGCATTCCACCGAATGTTACAGTTCTCGCACATTGCCCAGCCAGGCGTAGGCTTGAAAGCAGTGGTTTTACGTCATTCATCTTAACAACAGTCATTTTCATCGTTAGTTTCAGGCATTCCTGTTCAATGATGCTTGTAGTAGCCGACGCCCTTAATGTCATTCCACGCGTTGGTCTGATGACAGCGATAGCACTGGTTAACTTGAACGTCTCCGCAACACGGGTTGCCTGGGCTGTTCGCTTTGCTGACAACCGTCTTGTCAACCATTTCAAAGTGCATCATGTAGTGGCTCGGCGGTGCCTGATGGCACTGCGCGCAATTCGTCGAACGTGGTGATGGGTGCTGGAACTCGGGGATGGTCCATTGCGCAGTCGCGTGGCACTGGGCGCAATCCTGCCCGAAGAGTTTCTTGTGCCTGTCCTGGTTCGCGTGGCAACTCGCGCAGTCCAGGGTCATCTCTTCGGGAGTGATGAGCGGGTGGCCTGTCTCCGGCCCTTCGCCCGCGCGGTGTTGCTTGATCCAGCCGACCAACTTGTCGTGCACCTGTCTCCGCTCACTGTCGGCAGTGTCTTTGGTCAACTCGTGCAGTCCGAACTTCGCCAGCGCCAGATGATGCATCTTCGTGGGCCGCCGATTCACGCCCTGATGCTCGAGGTGGCACTGGCTGCAAGTCTGGATGTGGGCGTGAAACGCGGTCGGCTGGCGTTGCAACAAAGCCTCATTGTTCGCGTGGCAGACGGCGCAATTGACGGCCTCCACGCCTTTGACCGGCGTGTGACAGGCGGCGCAGTTATTTCCCAAAGAAGCGTGCGCAGCGGAGAGCGCGCCGGGGCTAGCCTGCCGTCGCCACGTCGCAGCCTGCATCGCTCCTCGCCGATACAGAACGCTCCCCAGCCCAACGGCGGCGATCAAGACGAAGATGATGGCAATCCATTTTTTCATCCGAACCTCCTCAGCCCGAAATTAACGCCACGTCCTGACGCCGATCACGATTTGAATTTCGTTGGAGGCGTCGCCTTCGCGGATCGCGCGGGAGCGGGTCGCGCCCAAACTTTGCCGGTAAGAAATGCCGAAGTAGGGCGCGTATTCGCGGCGGATTTCGTAGCGCAGGCGAACGCCCACTTCGATGTCACTGATACCCGGCTCGACGCCGAACTCCTCGTCCCGCTGCGCCGCGAACTCGGTCTCCAAGCGCGGCTGCCAAATCCATCGTTGCGTCTGGTACAAATCCAGAGACCCTGTGAAGCGCCCCGACACCTTGCCCTTATTGCTTATAAACAACGCCGGTTCGACCTCGAAACGACCGGGCGCAAGCCCCTGCAAGCCGATAACGGCGAAGACGCGCTTGGGTTTGGATTCGCGCTCGTAGTGCTGTTCGAAGCGCACGCCCGTTTGCAGGTCGAAGAAGGGCGCAATCTGTCTGCCGTAGAGCAGTTGGAGGTCGGCTTCGCCGCCGAGCGGCGACGCGAAATTGAGTTCGCCCTCGCTCTTGAACCAGAAACGATTCCGGTCGCCGCCGCGCCAGCCGAGAAAGTCCCAGCGCATCGTGTTCACGCCTCCGGCGCGCTGGTACTCCAACAAATCAAAAAGCCTGAACGTATAGGGCGCATCGTCGGCGGTCGGACTGGGCCAGCCGGAGCGGTCTGACAGATTGGGCAGCGTGGTCGTGTCCTGCACAACTGCGGGCGAGCCGGTTTGATGCACGGCTTGCGGGTTCGCCGCTTGACCCGTCGAAGGCTGCGGCTTGGCTTTTTGCATCTCCATCTCGCTCATTCCCGCCGCGGGCTTTTGCGCCGGTGTTTGCGGCGCGGGCGTCGGCGTCTGTGCGGGCGCGGGCGTCGGCTTGGGTGTTGGCTTGGGCATCGGCTTGGGCATCGGCATGCCGGGCATCGAGGGTTTGTCTTTCTCCTGCGCCCACGACTGTGTGAAAAGAAAACTCGCCGCCAGCAGCGCGGCAGCGCAGCGAATCACGAGAGCTTTCATGATTTCACCTCTGAATCGGGCGAGACTTCGATGACGCGTAACATGCCGAGCTCCATGTGCAGCAACAAGTGGCAGTGCATCACCCACTGACCTGGCGCGTCGGCGGTGATGGCGACCGACAAACGCTCGGCGGGCTTGACGCTGACGGTGTGCAGCAGCGGCTGGTTCGCGCCCTGGCCGTTCTCCAGCACCATCCACATCCCGTGCAGGTGAATCGGGTGCTCCATCATCGTGTCGTTGACCAGGATCAGCCGCAGCCGCTCGCCGTAGCGAAACGCGATTGGCTGTTTGGCTTCCGAATACTTCTTGCCGTCGAATGACCAACTGTAGCGCTCCATGTTGCCCGTGATGTGCAGTTCGATTTCGCGCTCCGGCTCGCGCTGGTCGTAGAAGGGCGTCACGCTTTGCAGGTCGGCATAGACCAGCACTTTGCCCGTTGCCTGCTCAAAGCCCGAACCTGGATCGTCCAACCGGTTGAGTTCCGACATCGCCACCGAAGAGTTGCCCGCGCCGTGCGTGTCGGGGCCGTGCATCATTGGCGGGCTGCCGGGCAGGCTCGGCCCCTTCAAGGCTGACGGGCCGCCAGTGCCGCCCATCTTCATGTCGCCCAATTTGGCGTCCATCTTCATCCCGCTCATGTCCTGGCCTTTCCGTGCGGCATCTATCGCGGCCTGGCGTTGCGCACTGATGCGCTGGCGGCTCTTCTCGGCGGCGTCCATACCTTTCATGTCGTGTCCGGCCATGTCCATGCCGGACATCTTCTCGGCGTTATTGAGCGCCGCGCTCATGTCCATGCCCTTCATTCCTTCAGTTGCTTTGGCTCCCTCCATCGCTTCCATGCCGGACATATCCATGC
>JANOWX010001163.1:0-4386 GCA_031418175.1 Acidobacteriota bacterium
AAGTGTGCGCACCGCCAAGTCTTTTTGGCTTTTAGGAAGGATGGTTTGCTCCTGACGGCGTTTGGTGTCCCCCGGGGGCAAAGGCCGGGGTGAAAAAAAAGAACGGAAGGGGCTAGATTTCAGTTGACCTGTACATCAGTATTTGAAATAGCGCGTTTGCATGCCTTGCACCAGTTTGATGACGTTGTTCAGCCCGTCGTATTCATACGTGGTTTTTTGCGTGGGGTTGGCGGCCGTGCCCAGGTTGCCGCTGCTGTTGGGTTCGTGCAATTCGGTGACGCGGCCCAGCGCGTCCAGGATGCGGCGTCGCTGTTTGCCCGCCTGATCGGTGACGGTTTCGACCATGCCGGTGTCGCCAGTGGCGGTGGTGTAATCAATGCTGCTGACCGTGCTATCAGGGGATTGGACGCCGAAGGCCGATTGCACACCACGGTGATCGTAAACAGCCACGGTGCTCGGCAGCCGCAATAGCCAGCGGTAGAGCCAGCCCGAACCGGATTCATAATTCGTCTCGACGCGCCGGATGATATTACCGTCGTAGCCGCGCTCGACCAGCTTCTTGATGTTGTTGAAACTGTCGTAAATTTCGAATTCGGTGACGCGCACCTTGCCCGCTTCATTGGTGAAAGTGATCTTCTTGACCCGGTCATCGCCATTGCTGCCAGTAGGCTGTTCGTATTCATAAAGCGTCGTGGCCAGCGTCGCCGTCCCTTGTTTGACCGTCACTTGTTTGATGAAGCCGTAGATGCAACCGGTCGAACAACCGATAGCGCCATATTTTGTAGTCTCAGTGATGGTGCCGTCCGGCGCAGTGATCGTGGTTTTATCGTTCGCCGTATCCACCGCAAACTGATAGATCATTGGTGAGGTCGTCGTCCGTCCTGACCAATCGTCGGTGCGTTGCGTATATTTCGGCACGTCGCTCAAACTGCTTGCCATGGTCGGATAGTTGTATTCGGTCGTGGCCGCGACTTGGCCGGTACCAGTCACAGTTCCAATCATGGTCAAATCCTGCCCGCTGACCGTCATGTCACGCAGTTGTTTGGTGCGGTAGATCATCCCGTAACTTGAATAATCGAATTGCCAGCCCGTTTGCGTACCATTCAGGTAAATGTATTTGAGCATTTGCCGTGTGCCCGGATTTTCCGCGCCGCCGCCCGTGAAGCTGGGGTTGATCGTCAGAGCTTCGTAGTAGAAACGCGCGACTTGCAACCGCCCCGTGCCGCCATCGTATTCGGGCACAGTGATCGTGATTAATTGTCCAGTAGCGTTGTCATAATGAAAATTGACCGTCCGGCCCAACGTGTCTTCAATGTGATAAATCTTTGGCCCCACACCATTCATAATGTAATTGCCATTGCGGTCGGTAATCCGCACCGGCCAGAGTTTGAACAATTTTTCGTAACCGTTCTGCGGGAAAATTTGCGTCGAGCCGATTTGAATTCCCGACCCGTAGTCCACGCGCGTGCCGTCCGGGTAAACAGTCGAGCAAAGTATGCTTTGCGGTATGCGGCCCCTCACTCCGGGCAGCGGATCTACAAATTTGATAAAGCTGCCATCCGTCGTGCGTTGAATAAAGCCGAAGGAACCGGTGTTCTTTGATGTAAAGGAACGATAGGTTCCATCACCTTCAAACAGGTAATTGGGGAAAAGGTAACCGCTACTGTCGTAAACGCTCAGGCTGCCATAGCCCAGCCCAAAACCTGAGGCGAGCCAGCTTTCATCGTCGAAATAAAAATAGTTCGAGCCATTTTTCTTCCACACGAGACTGTTGTAAGTCAGTCCCAACGCTACATCCAAAGCGCGGCCTTCGAAATTGACCAGCGGAATCCCGAAGGTGAAATTTGCGCTGCCCGGATGTTCGGTGCCTGACACAGCGGCTGGCGGATTGTTGGCGCCTGCCTCGGTGCGATGCGGCGGTGCGCCAGTCGCATAAGGATTGACCGTTGCGTAATCTTCAGGCGGATTATTCAACAACACGCTGGCGGCGCGGCGTCCTGTAACCGACGTTTTCAGTGACACCGAATTTTCGTTTGGCCGCCACGCCGCTTGCACAATGTGCGGTCCGGCCTTCGCCGTGCGTGGCGGCAGCGGTTGACCGATGTCCCCCTTCCAACCGATCCGATTGTTTTGCGCGCCTGGGGCGTTTGGCGTCCGCTCCGCTTTCAAAACTGTTACGTGAAATTGCAGCGTGTGCGCGCCGACACGCGCGGTGATCTCTGCCTTGCCCGGATTGCCCGCGATCAACTCGCCGTTGAAAACGAGCGCTACTTTGTTATCGCTGGTGGTGAAAGTTGGCCGCAACCCGTCGAGCGGGTTGCCCTGACCATCCACGGGAATAACCGGCAAAATGACGCGCTGGCCCGAGACCAGGGTAATGTCCTGCGGTCGCGTCGTTTTCAATCTGACCGCACGCGCTTGCCGTTGATTGAGCGTGCTTTGCCACTCGGCATTGGTATGCGGGCGTGGTGTTACCTTCGCTGGCTTCGGACGCGCGGGCGGCGCAACTGGCGGCGGGTTCCGATCCGGGCGGCGCGGTGGCAGGTGCGATTGCTGAAAGAGCAGCCCAAAAATTGAAGAGGCAAAGCTTCCGTTCGGAAGCAGCGGCGTGGCAAAAATGGTTGGCGGCAGCGCCAAGACCAACGTCAGGATGGCAGCCATTGCTTGCTTGGCAAAGCGCCATCCCGCGCGACCGTGCAATCGGCCTAGCTTTCGTGGCTTTTTACACTGGGGGGGGGGGCAATCAGGGCTAGCACGGATGCTTTCGCTGAAAGCGCCGCGATGATAGTTGCGATTGAAACCGAAATTCCGGTCAATGAATGTTGGCGCGCATTCTTCTGCATGGCAGTCCTCCTTAAAGACAGTTCGAGTTATGGGTTAGTGAGTACTGGGCAACTGCTCTGTCTGCTTGGGGGAAAGTATCTGTTGGAACTTGTCATCTCAATTGCGCTGGGCTGTAGGGCGTCTCTACTGTCTGCACAACTTTTGGAAGCATTCGGCCTCGGCGTTTCCACCGCTTCGTTCGATGACCTATCCGAAGCGGGCGCGAATCTAGCACGGCAATCTTCAGGCTGGCAATACCATTTGTATTAAAGTCAGAGGTGGGCTGCGCTACTTGCTTGTATGACAATTTGCGGTTTGGCGATTTGTCGCGTCACCCAGCCCCGCGCCCATTGATCGGCGGCCAGCACGGTTTCGAGGTCAACGGCAGGCTGAAGCTCGTGCGCGTTGCAGGCGGCTTCGATCGAACGCGGAATGTCGCCGAACTTGATGCGCTCGGCCAAAAACGCGGCGACCGCAATCTCGTTCGCCGCATTCAACACTGCCGGCATGGTGCCACCCGCGCGCAAGGCTTGATAGGCCAGCCGCACGCAGGGGAAGCGGTCAAGGTCAGGCGCAGAGAATTCCAGTTTGCTCAAGGCCAGCAGATTGAGCGGCGGCAAATCGGCCGGATGGCGCGCCGGATAAGTCAGCGCGTATTGAATCGCGTGGCGCATATCGGTGACGCCCAATTGCGCGATGATCGAACCGTCAACCATTTCGACCATGGAATGCACGACCGATTGCGGATGCACGACGATGTCAATCTCGTCGGCGGAGCATTGAAAGAGCCAGCGCGCCTCGATCACTTCGAGGCCTTTGTTCATCAACGTAGCCGAATCAATCGTGATCTTCGCGCCCATCTGCCAGGTCGGATGTTTGAGGGCCTGTGCGCGCGTCGCGTTTTCGATTTCGTCCTTGCTGGCCAAGCGGAATGGGCCGCCCGAGGCGGTCAGGATCAGCCGCTTCAACTCTGCGCGCGTTTCGCCGCGCAAGCATTGGTGCAACGCGTTGTGCTCACTGTCCACCGGCAACAATTCCGCGCCCGACTTGGCGGCGGCTTTGGTCATCAGTTCGCCCGCGATGACCAGCGTTTCCTTGTTCGCCAGCGCCACACGCTTGCCCAATTCCAACGCGCGATAGGTCGGCAGCAAACCGAGCGCGCCAACGACCGCACCGACAACGATCTCGGCCTCGGCGCAGGTGGCGACTTCGATCAAACCGTCCACCCCGATGGCGATTTGCGGCAGCCGGGTCACACTGCGTTGGCTCAATTCATAGCGCAGCCTTTCCGCGCTCGCTTCATCCGACACCGAAACCAGACGCGGTTGATGCCGGACGATCTGTTCGGCCAACAATTCGACATTCGACCCGGCGCCCAACGCCGCCACGCCGAACGCGCCGTTGAGCGCCTCCACCACGCGCAGCGTGTTGCAGCCAATCGAACCCGTCGAACCTAGAATCGCGATCTGTTTCATACTTCTTTGGCGCGTTGTGCCGCAAGCCGCCCCCGCGGGCAGCAGTTGGGACAACATGCCAACAAAATTAAAAAAAAAAGGTTGTTGG
>JANOWX010001164.1:0-8818 GCA_031418175.1 Acidobacteriota bacterium
GCAGGACAAGCCCGCGCCAAACCAGGGGCCCGATCTGTTAGCGCCCATCTATGTCACGACGCGCATCTTTCAGCTCAGCGCAAAAAAGGACAGCTACCAAGAGGTCAGCGATCAAGTCTTCCGCATGAAAACCGCCGGCCTGCCCGACGAAGAAAAATGGCTGGCGGCGTTTCTGAAGACTTACCCTGAGTTGACGCCGGCGCTGCTGCAAACCAACAGCTTTCGCGTCTTCCGCACGAATAAACCAGGCATCATCACCTTCGGCCAACAGGGCGGGCACTCGTTGCAAATCCAAATCTTTGCCGCCCAAAGCCCCGGCGATGGCGCCACTCCAGGCACCACGTTAATCCCCGAAATCGGCCTGCATTCGGCCAATAGCAGCATGCCGTTGACGCTCTCGATGCAACCGCTCGAGGTCGAAACCGGCCAGACCTATTACTTCGCGGCCCCGCGTCTCAAACTGACTGAGCAAGACTACCGTGATTTCATTCGCAAAGGGACGCCCGCCCCGGCCTTTGCCGCTGACGATCATTTCATCGTCTTTGCCTTTTCAATCGAGTTTAACCGCCCGGCACAAACCGCGCGCTACTTCAACGAACAGGAATCCGCCGCGCTCTTGACCGAAGCGAAAAAGAAGGTGCAACCGGAACTGACCGCCGCGCTGAAACAAGCCGGTCTGAGCGGGCGCGTGCAGGTGCGCGTCGAAATCGCACCCGACGGCAAAGTCGTCAAGGCCATCACCCACAACTCCACGCTGCCCGAAATGAACCGCGCCGCCGTCGCCGCCGCGCGCCAATGGGAATTCGCGCCCGCGTTGTTTGCGGATAATAAACAGCCGATCAGCGGGTTGTTGACCTTTGAGTTTGCGGCGGAGGCGAAACCGGCGGAAGTGAAACAGCAATCGTCGAATTGAGGAATACAGCGATGGCAACCAGAAGCGCAACGATCACCGTGGACGCAGAGTTGGCGCAAGCCTATAGCAGCGCGCCGAAAACGAAACAGCAGAAAGCCCTGTCGGCAATGCGGCAGGTCTTGCGCGCGGCGCCAGTTCAGGCAACGTGTTTGTCAAAGCGAGAGACCGAGTTGTTTCTCAAAATCAATCACACGCTCCCGCTGGACGAGCAACGCCGGTATGACGAGTTGAAACAAAAACTTGAAGACGAGACGTTGACGCAGGCCGAACACACGGAGTTGATGCGTTTTGTCGAACAGTACCAGGATTTATCCGCCGAACGTATGGAAGCAGTGCTTGAATTAGCAACGCTGCGCGGCCTGACGCCGCAAGAGATGTTAAAGCAATTGGGAGTGGATCCACGCCGTTATGCCCGATGACCGTGTCACTCCGTTATATCCCCAGCCCGCGAAGACGGGCGGCAGCATAAAGCCCAGGGTGGAGCGCGTTGCGCGCGGAACCCTGGGGCAACAGCGCAACCAAACCCAGCCCGCGAAGGCGGGCGGCAGACATTGGAGGAACGCCATGCCTCACTCTTACGTCAACCTGCTTTACCACATTGTCTTTTCCACCAAAGACCGGCAGCCGCTCATCACCGAGACGCATGAAACCCGGTTGTACGAATACATCGGCGGCACCATTCGCGGCCTGGGCGGCATTGCCTTGCAAATCAACGGCGTCGCAGACCACGTGCATGTGCTGGCGAAGCTCCGGCAGGACAAGGCGCTGTCCGACGTGTTACGCGATCTGAAGGCGAATGCGTCAGGCTGGCTGCACGATGTCTTTCCGGAGTTGAAACAGTTCGCCTGGCAAAACGGGTACGGCGCGTTTACCGTGAGCGCCACGCAAGTCGAAGCGGTGCGCCGCTACATTGCCAATCAGAAAACGCATCACCAGCAGCAATCGTTCGAAGACGAGTTTGTGCAGTTATTGAAGACGCACGACATCGAATATGACGAACGCTATTTGTGGAAATGAGCGGTGAGCGATGAAGGTCTGCCGCCCGCATTCGCGGGCTGGGGGATTTTCGCTCCGTATCCCCAGGGTTCCGCGCGCAACGCGCTCCACCCTGGGCTTTATGCTGCCGCCCGACTTCGCGGGCTAAGATTGTGATTCTATGTCTACCACCCACTCGCTCAACACCGCCGCCCAACTCCCCACCTGGGCCGCCGAACTCGCCCGCAAGTATCGCGCGGGCGAGGCCAATCACTTCCTGCTGTACAACAATGTTTACGATCTGAGCAAAGCGCGCAACGGCTATGTCTCGCTGCTCAGCTTTCTGCAACAGGAACTGCTCGGCCAGAAACGCCTAGTGCTTTACAACCGCAGCGAAGGGATCACCTTCGACTCCGACGAAACCTTGCGCGCCTTCGTCGCGCAACAGCGCGTGGCCGATCCGCTCGTGAACATCCAAAGCGCCAGCCAACTGCCGCACGACGCGGGCCGCGCGCTGCCGCTGATCGAACGCTTTCTCTACTTCGGCGAACGCGTCGCGGTCGTGCTCAACTTCGCCGAAACGATTTTGCCGGCGGGCGAAATCAGCAGCCTGTCCGGCGAAGACCGCACCGCGCTCGTTTCCATACAACGCTGGCTGACCAGCGCGCGCCTCTTCGACACCGACAACATAGTCATCCTGATTGCCGAATCGTTCACCGACGTGCATCCGCGCATACGCGAAAACTCCCGGCTGGCGCTGGTCAAAATCCCCTACCCCGACGAAGCGCAGCGGCTGGCTTACCTGAGCGAATTCCTCAACAGCTATCCGATCGGCAAAATCGAGATGAAGCACGAGCAATTGGCCGCGCTGACTTCCGGTTTGAATCTGGTGCAACTGCGCTCGTTGCTGCTAGCGGCGCGCGCGCCTGATGATGATGGGCTGACCTACGAGGACGTGCGCCAGAAAAAGAAAGAGATCATCGAAGCCGAATGCGCGGGCCTGATCGAATTCGTCACGCCGCGCCACGGCCTCGATAGCGTCGGTGGTCTCGACGGCGCAAAAAATTACCTGCGCGACATCGCCCAAACCATCAAGAGCGGCAACACCGACGATGCGCCGATGGGCATTCTGATGTGCGGCCCCGTCGGCACCGGCAAGACCTTCCTCGCCGAATGCTTCGCCAAGGACTGCGGCTTGAATGTCGTCGAGTTCAAAAACTTCCGCGACAAATGGGTCGGCTCGACCGAGGCGAATCTGGAAAAGATTCTGAACCTGCTGCAAACCCTCGCGCCCATCGTCGTGCTGATTGACGAAGCCGACGCCGCGCTCGGCAACCGCGAAGGCGACGGCGATTCGGGCACCAGCAGCCGCGTCTTCTCAAAGATCGCGGCGGCCATGAGCAATACCGCCAATCGCGGGCGCATTCTCTGGATACTGATGACCTCGCGCCCAGACCGCTTGCCCATTGACTTAAAACGCCAGGGCCGTTGCGAAGAACACATCGCGCTTTTCTATCCCGAAACGCCAGCCGACCGCCAAGCCATCGCCGAGGCGATGACGCGCAAACTCAAACTCAACCACACGATCACCGACTGGATGCCGATTGCGCAGAACACCCTGCACCTCTCGGGCGCCGACATCGAATCCATCCTGATCCGCGCGCGCCGCGTCGCCCGTCTGGCTGGCCGCAAAGAGATCGCGCAGGACGACCTGGCCAACGCCGCGTTTGAATTCACCCCCGCGCGTGATGAGCAAGCCATCGAATATCAGGAACTCGCCGCCGCGCGCGAGGCGACTTCGCGTTCAATGTTGCCGGAGCGGTTCAAACACATGACGAGCGCCGAGATGTCCGCGCGGATTGATGCGTTGCGCCTGCTAGCCCGTTAAGACAAAGTTTGTGCTAGAGTCTCAGCACGACAATCCACATATCACATATCCACCAACATTAAACGAAGGAGTGACAGACATGGACACCAAGCAGGAATTTCGCCGCTTCAATCGCGCCCTGTTATTAGCCCTGACGCTGCTGTGCGCGGGTGTGGCGCTCAACATTTTCGCCCAATCGCAGGCCATCAACGCGCAGATCGAGGGCCTCGTCACCGACGCCAACAACGCCGCCATCCCGAACGCCAAAATCATCGCCACCAATGTGGGTAGCGGCGTCACGCGCGAAACCAACAGCGACCAGAACGGCTTTTACCGCCTGCCGTTGTTGCCGCTGGGCAATTACCGCGTCAGTGCCGAAGCGCCCAGTTTCAAAAAGCTGACGCGCGACGGCATCATCCTGACCACCGGCCAGAGCGCGACCATCAACTTGCAACTGTCGCCCGGCGCGGTCACCGAATCCGTCACCATCACCAGCGACGCGCCCATCGCCGACATCGCCAAGATTGACGTGGGCCGCGTGATGAACGAGACCGAAGTCAAAAATCTGCCGCTCATCTCGCGCAATCCTTATAACTTCTCGCTGCTGCAAGCCAACGTCACGGGCCGCCCCAACGCCGAATTCGGCGTGCCGCGCATCAACGCCAACGGTTACGCGCGCCGCACTAATTACATGCTCGACGGCAATTTCAACACGCAGGCCGACCGCGCGGGCATTCGCCTGATGCCGATCTCGGAAGTTTTCGTCAGCGAAGTGCAGCTTGTCACCAACGGCTTCGCGGCGGAATTCGGCAACACGCCGGGCTTGATTATGAACGCCGTCACGCCGGCGGGCACGAATCAATATCGCGGTTCGGGCAGCTATCGCTTCCGCCGCTCATCGTTCTCGTCGCGCCCGTTCTTCTTCAACCCCGCGCTGCCCAAGCCGCCGACCGTCGTTGACGATTACACCGCCGCCGTCGGCGGGCCGATTATCAAGGACAAGTGGCATTTCTATACGGGCTTCGAGAAAATGAGCCGCGATCTGGCAGGCGAACCGCAGCGCGTGGTCACCGTCTCGCAGGCCAATCAGGACGCGCTCAAGGCGGCGGGCGTCGCCGCCAGCGCCTTCCCCGGCTCGATCCCGGCGGCCCAGCGCGTCGGCTTCTTCATCGTGCGCAGCGACTGGCAGTTGAGCGACCGGCAACGCTTCGTGAGCCGCTACAACTACTTCCGCAACAATTCGCCCGACAACATTCAGGGCGGCATTAACACGCTTGAGCGCAGCATTGACTTCATTGACCGCTCGCACTCAATCGGCGTGCAGTTGATCTCCAGCTTCTCGTCCGGCGTGCTGAACGAGCTGCGTTATCAATACGCGCGGCGCAATTCGCAGAACCTGCCCAACGGTAATTCGGGCAAGGGGCTTTCGATCCTGATCACCGGCATCGCCGCCTTTGGCGCGCCCGAAAACGCCAACACCATCGCGCCGCTCGAATACTCCAATCAGGTGACCGACAGCCTGACGCTGACGCACGGCGCGCACACGCTCAAATTCGGCGGCGGCTTCAACCGCATCAATGACGGGCGCAAGTCGGGCGTCTTTCAACGCTACACCTTCGCTTCGGTGGCCGCTTACGCCGCCGCGAAGAACGGCACGGCCCCGCGCGGCTACACGCAGTACGTCGAAGCCCTCGGCCAGCCGGACATCGCCT
The DNA here is from genome assembly GCA_031418175.1 of Acidobacteriota bacterium. Classification (GTDB taxonomy): domain Bacteria; phylum Acidobacteriota; class Blastocatellia; order RBC074; family RBC074; genus JACPYM01. The sequence continues at coordinate 5,468 of JANOWX010001164.1, forward strand.
ATCAATCGGTCTTCTATCACTTCTTCGCGCAGGACGATTGGAAGGTCACGCCGCGCCTGAAATTCAATTACGGGCTGCGCTACGACCTTTACGACGTGCCGCAGGCCTTCGGCAATTCGCCGCTCGACTTTTCCAAAGACTTCAACGTGGACAAGAACAACTTCGCGCCGCGTGTGGCCGTGGTTTACGGGTTGCGCGAGGGCGAGCACGCGACGGTGGTGCGCGCGAGCGCGGGGCTTTATTTCGAGCCGCCGCTGCTCGACCTTTATCTGCGGGGGTTGCAGAACAACGGCAGCCCGATCTTTTTGAACTACACCTTTGCGCCGACGGCGACGGGCGCGCCGGCCTTCCCCACCACGCTCGGCACGCTGCCCGCGGGCGTGACGCCGCCGCGCCAGAGCATCGTCGCGGTGGCGCCGGATTACGAAAACCTGTCGGCCTTCCACACCAACGTACAACTCGAGCAGGCGCTCGCGCGCGATTTCGCCGTCACGGTGGGCGGGATTTTTTCGCGCGGCAATCACCTGCCCGTTTATCGCAACATCAATCCGATCAATCCGACCGGCACGCTGGCCGACGGGCGGCCGCAATTCAGCGCGACGATCAGCGACGCGACGCGGCGCTTCCCGGCCTTCAACAACGTGCTGCTGGCCGAAGCGGCGGGCAATTCGACTTATGCGGCGGGCGTGCTGACGCTGACCAAACGCTTCGCGGACGGCTATCAGTTCAGCGCCAACTACACCTGGTCGCATTCGATTGACGACGCGCCGGAGCAGAACCTGGTGGGGGTGCAGACTCAGTTCTCGCAATCCGACCCGACCAATCGGCGGCGCGACCGTGGCAATTCGCTGGCCGATCAACGTCACACCTTCGTGCTAAGCCTGGTCGGGCGGCCCACGTTCAAGTTCGAGAACAAATTCCTGCGCTCGCTGGTCAACGACAATCAGGTGGGCGCGATCCTGACGGCGAACAACGGCGAGACCTTCAACATCGTCTCGAACCTGGACGTCAATCGCGACGGCGTGGCCGATTCGGATCGCCCGCTCTTCATCGGGCGCAACACCGAACGCACGCCGAAGCAGGTGAACGTTGACCTGCGCTATTCGCGCTTCGTCCGCCTCACCGAACGTTTCAACCTGGAGGTCTTCGGCGAGTTCGTCAATCTCTTCAACCGCAACAGCATCTTCCAGGTGAGCGGCGTGGTGACGACCGACGCCAACGGCGTGCTGGCGGCGCCGCTGCCCGACTTCCTGCGGCGCAGCACGGCGGCGCCGGTGTCACTGGACGCGCGGCAATTCCAGCTTGGGTTCAAATTCAATTTTTAGCGTGGGGCCGGACGGGCAAGCTTGTGGTTTGCCCGCCTGCAAACCACAAGCTTGCTACAAATGAATAAATCAGGAGGTGCGGCATGAAAGAAAACCCGGTGCTGGATAAGTCATTCAAGTTCGCGCTCAGCATCATCAACTTGTACAAGTATCTGGCTGACGAGAAGAAAGAATTTATCCTGAGCAAGTTTCTGCTTACCTCCGGCACGCTCGTCGGCGCGCGGGTCGAGTCGGCGCAACGTGCTCCGGATCATCGCAACTTCACCTATGAAATGGGGCTCGCGTTGCAAAAAGCCGCTGAGACCGAGTATTGGCTCAAGCTGCTATTGGCCGGCGCGTATCTCGCGCAAAGCGAATTCGATACCTACTTCGCCGACGCGGACGAACTGGTCAGCCTGCTGACCAAAATCGTCAAGACGGCAAAGGGCAACCCTCAACCTTGACGCGCGTTCATTCAGCCTTCTTCCTTCATCATTCTAAATTCCTGGCAGCGGGGCGGGCTGCAAGACGTTCCTTCCTGCCAGGAATTTAGAATGATGAAGGAAGAAGGCTGAATGCATATTCTCACTTCCGGCCAATCCTGTATTTTCAATGACGCTTCGCACTCCGGCTAAATTTCCGGCACCCATTTACGCTGAAACCGTTCTCAGTCACTTGTTCGCCGACGGCCAGCAATACTTCCTCGAACACCTGCTGCACATCCATTACGCGCACTGCCTGATGCTCGCCAAACAGCGCATCATCACGCACGCCGAGGCAGGCGCGATCTTGCGCGGCCTGGACGCGCTCGACCGCCGGAAGATTCTCTCGGCCAAATACGACGGCACGGTCGAGGATTTGTACTTTTACGTCGAACGCGAACTCATCAAAAACAGCGGCGAAGATTTGGCCGGCAAGCTGCACACCGCGCGCAGCCGCAACGACATTGACATCACGCTCTATCGAATGAAGCTGCGCGGCGATTTGCTGGAACTGAGCGAAGCCTTGCTCGGCTTGCAAGCGGAATTGATAAAACTCGCGCGCCAGCACACACGCACCGTGATGCCCGCGCACACCCACACGCAACCGGCGCAACCGACGACGCTGGCGCATTATCTTTCTGCCGCCATTGAATTCATCGGACGCGATTTGACGCGGCTGCAAGCGGCCTTTGTCACGGTCAATCGCAACCCGCTCGGCGCGTGCGCCATCACGACGACCGGCTTTCCGATCAACCGTGATATGACGGCAGCGTTATTGGGCTTTGCAGGGCTGGCAGAAAATTCTTATGGCGCGGTCGCGGCAGTGGATTACCTGCTCGAAGCGGTTGCCGCGCTGGCCGTCAACGCGCTCAACCTAGGCAAGTTCACACAGGACTTGCTGCTTTGGGCAACGCAGGAGTTTTCTTTTCTGACGCTTAATGACGCCTACGTGCAAACCAGTTCGATCATGCCGCAGAAACGCAATCCGGTCGCGTTGGAGCACGTGCGCATACTGCTTAGCCGCGCGGCCGGCCAGGCCCAGGCCGTGATGACTTGCACGCACAACACGCCTTTCGGCGACATCAACGATAGCGAAGACCCGCTGCAACCGCTGGTGCATCGCAGCTTCGGCGACTCTAAACGCGCGGTGAAGTTGTTGACGGGCGCCATCGGTGCCTTGGAAATTGATGTCGCGGGATTGCGGCAAAAAGCCGCCGAGAGTTTTTTGACGATGACCGAGTTGGCCGACACGCTGGTGCGCCAGGAAGGGCTGAGCTTCAAACAGGCGCATCGCCTGACGGCGCAAACCGCCAAGCGGCTGCCAAGCCATAAAGCGCCACATCCGCTGATCGTTGAAACCCTGCAAGCAGTCGCGGTTGAAGTGTTGGGGCGTGACTTGAAGACGGCTCCGGCGCTTTTACTGCAAGCACTCTCGCCGGAAGGCTTCGTCAACATCCGCACAGTCAGCGGCGGCCCTGCGCCTGCGACCGTGACGGAATTTCTCAAACGGCAAAAACAAGCCAGCCAGCAAATGCAGCGCTGGTTGAACGGCCAGCAAAATATGC
>JANOWX010001165.1:0-4038 GCA_031418175.1 Acidobacteriota bacterium
CGGACGGCAACACGTAGTAACGAATTTATTCGTTTTGTGCTGCGGCCAGGACTGAACGATTGAAATCGTTACTACGTGGTGCCGTCCGCTTTCTCTCAAAGAACTTAGTTGTCAGTGTACTCAATTGATTGATGGCCGCAGGGTATGTCAGGCGTCGGGTTATGTCGAGTGGTTACGCGCCAAACACGAATGCCCCTGCTGCTGTGCGCTTTTGCTCAGCCGTTGAGCAAGCTTACTCAATCCCTCTTCATAACCCCTGAAAACAGCCCCCATTGTTGCTGGCACATCTGTTGCACCTGCGAGCTTGGGCGAGTAATTCAACGCGAATGCTCAACAGATAGTTATTCCTGCCGAGATAAGGAGAAAAGATTATGGCTACGTCCCAAGCAGTGGTGAGACAACCCGAACCGCTCACTAAAACACCGACCCAAGTTGCGGCAATGCCGGAAAGCCAACCGTTGATTGTCGAAGCCGAGCAGTTGTTCGAACAGATGAAAGAGGTGACCCAGCATATCGCCAAACGCGCCTATGACTTCTTTGAAGCGCGGGGCCGCGAATTTGGCCGCGAGTTTGATGACTGGTTCCGCGCCGAAGCTGAAGTGTTGCGGCGCGTGCCCATCGAAATCAATGAGGCCGGCGGCACGTTGACCGTGCGCGCCGAAGTGCCGGGTTTCAAGGCCGAAGAAATCAAGGTGAGCGTCGAGCCGCAATGCGTCGTCATCAGCGGCAAGACCGTGGCGCAAGCAAAGAAACAGGCAGCGCAAACGGTCTATTCGGAATGGCGCGCGAAGCAGTTTTGCCGCGCCTTAACGCTGCCTGCTGAAGTTGATCCGGCCAGCGCCGCCGCGACGCTCAAAGCAGGCGTGCTGGAACTTACGCTGGCCAAGACTGCCGCGCAAACACCGGTGCAGGTGGCGGTGCAGGCGGCCTAGACTTTTACTGAGCCGGCAAAATTCAGCCGCGAAAATTGATGCCGCAGAGGGAGGCCATTCAGGGCTCGCTCGGCGGCATTTCTTATTGCGTGGGTTTGGGCAAATTCCCGCTCAGGGCTGAGTCATATTCCACGCTGAGCTTGCTCAGCCGGTTTGTGACTGCGCGGCACGGGCGTTGCCAGAGGGTGGAACAGCATAAGGTTCACGCGCAAGGTTGCGCATGAATTGGTGAGGTTTTTTCTGAAAGGCGGTGTTGCCATGATTGGTGTCAAACGTATTCTTTGTCCGGTCAATCATTTGCCCACGACGGCTGACGCCGTGGAGGCCTTGCGTTATGCCGTGGCTTTGGCTGCTGCCTATGAGGCCGAGCTATTTGTCTGTCACTGCACTACCGAACCTCTCACTGAGCAGCGCGCGGCGGGCTTGCGGCAGACCTTTGAAACGCTCTTGCAAGAGTTGAATGGGCCGCGGCCCATCGCCTATGAAATCGTGTTGCTCGAAGGCGACCCGGTTTCAGAAATTCCGCGCGCCGCCGCCGAGCGCCGCGTGGATTTGATCGTGATGCGTTCGCGCCGCCGCCCGTTGGCCGCCGCCTTGCTCGGCTCCACCGCCGAAGCGATTTGCCGCACGGCGCCGTGCCCGGTCTTTGTCACGCATACCAACGAACACGAGTGGCAGGGCTTGCAGGAAGGCGCACTCAAATTGCGGCGCTTGTTGATCGCGCACGATTTTTCCAACGATTCGGAATTGGCGCTCTCTTACGGCCTCTTGCTGGCGCAGGAATATCAAGCCGAAGTTCATCTGCTGCACGTCTTGCCGTTTGAGCCCGCGCCCGTCTTAGCGGCCATGCCGAACAGTGAGGCCGCCGCCTTTCACCAGGCCGCGCGCCACCTGCAATCCGCCGTGCCTGCCGAGGCGTTCCTGTGGTGCCAGCTCAAACAGGTCGTGCGTTCGGGCCAGCCTTACCGCGAGATTCTGACCTATGCCGAAGACCACGAGATGGATTTGATCTGTCTGGGCGCACAGGGCGCGGGCTTTTCGATGCGCGCGCTCTTTGGCTCGAATGCCGACCGCGTGTTGCGCCAGGCGCCCTGCCCGGTGCTGATTACGCGGCCCTTGCGGCCTGCGTTCAAGCAAAACCCCAAGCCTGTATTTGCAAGCGCCGCCGCTGGCAGGCAAGGGAAGCACGGCCAAGGAATCATCGTTCCAGTCAATTGAAGACATTCTTTTGTCTCGACTCCTTTGCCAAAAGAAAAAGGCGCGCCGTGATGCTAAAAAACATCGCGGCGCGCCGTTTTACGCAGTCCGGAAAAGCGCTACCAACTCAATTCAAATTCATAATCCGCCGCGTTCTTTTCAGGGTCGCGGACACGAATCACCGCCGTCCAGTTGTTGGCCGCCGAGGGTTGTTCGACGACTTCGACCGAGCCGCGCACTTTGATGTTGCGCACGCGCACCGTCAATTCGCCCAGCGGCATTGCGCCGGACGCAGCGAGAATGCGGCCATTGTTAAAGGCTTGCCCCGCGGCGCCGCGTTCGGTGATCGCGCCGCCGCGCACGTCGAGCAGGATTTCGATGTCCACGCGGCCCCGCCAGACCAGTTTGCCCGGCGTGTAAGGCATGGGCGTGGGCGTAGGTGTGGGCGTGGCTTGCCGGCCACGCATGCGGCCCCCGGTGTAGACCTCGCCTTGCGTCACGCGGGCGAAGCGGAAGCGTTGATTGGTGGCGCGCGTTTCTTTCCAAACGTAAAGCTTCGCGCCGTCATTCTGGTTGAACTCGGCCAGATCAAGCGCGCGGCCCGTGCGCGACATCAGCATGAATTCGCCGTTGCCCTGATCCACGATGCGCCACTTTTGCGTGTCGGTGTTGCTGCGGTTGTTGCGCACGAAAACCGCCGTGCCGTCCGTGGGGCGGTTGCTGGCGACTTCCAGCGCCTTGCCGTTTTCGCCTGAACGAATGTAAATATAGCCGCCGCCCGCGTCCTCGATGTCCCATTGTTGATTGCGCGCGTTGCTGCCGCCCCATTGTTGCAAGGTCTCTTTATCTTCCATCCGTAAGTCGAGGTATTTGTTGCTGTGCACGACTTGCACGGCGTAACGGCCCGGCCCGGTGTAAAGGTCTAGGGCAGGCGTGGGCGCAGGCGCGGGCCGTCCGACAACCTCACGATCGCGCGGCCTGATGCCGCCGCCAGCCACGGCCGGCAGGTCGCCCAGGCGGAAGAAACGGAAGCGTTGATTTTCCAGCCCGTGTTCGCCCATCACCTGCAATTTCGTGCCGTCCTGCATGCGGGCGGTGGCGGGCACGTCGAGGGCTTTGCCGGCTTTGGCGACGATGGTGCATTGGCCGTTGCCGGTGTTGTTGATCTTCCACAATTGGTAATCGCTGCCGCGCTGGTCGGCCACGATCAGGTTGACGCCGTCGCGCGCGCGGTTGTCGGCGAAATCGAGCACCTTGCCGTTGTCCACCGAACGCAGCGTGTAAAAGCCGTTGCCAGCGTCTTCGACATCCCATCGCTGATGCGGCGCGCCGTGCGTGGCCCATTGCTGCACGGTGCGTTTGTCTTCCTGTTTAACGTCGAGCGACTTGCCCGACGCCACATTCTCGATGCGATAACGGCCGGGGCCGCTGAAGCCTTCTTGTTGGGCGCTGGTTTGGGGCGCGTGCAAAAGCCCGAAGCCGCACAGCATTGCCACCAGGCACAGAATCCAGTTCCGCATAACGTCTCCTTCACGAAGTGCGCGGCCGGTTGGGACGGCGGCCACGCGGGTTTAACCGCTCAGGGAAAATTGCATGTGGGGGTTAAGAGGTGCGCGGATTCTAAATCACGGCACTCGACATTGAAACAGGATTGACAAGATTTTCAGGATTCACAGGATGGGAAGAAAGCGCTGCTGTCTGTCCCGTTTGAGCAATCCTGTGAATCCTGAAAATCCTGTCAATCCTGTCGAACGTCAATGCTGTATTACAGCCGCTCTGCCGCAGCGCTGAAATAGTCGCGCAAACGCTGTGTGCCGTAGGCCGGCAACGAGTATGGTTTGCATAGCTACTTTCCTGTTCGACTAACCGCGTGGATTGGCGAAGCCTGTGGAGTGGATTGGCGAAGCCT